>NZ_JBBFKU010000028.1:0-48042 GCF_037481895.1 Tenuifilum sp. | reverse complement strand
TGCCATATTTTTGTACCCTTGCCTATTGTGCAACCTTCATCAATTACTGCTGTTTCGTGGGCGAAGTAGGTTTTCTCCATGACAATAAAAATTTATCAAAATTAATCTTTTAATGCCTCCAGTAGAGTTTCGGTGATATATTTTATTACATCGGCTGATAGCTCGGTATGCATGGGAAGCGAGATTACAGAACTTGATAGAAAATCGGAAACCTGAAACGAACGCCCATAATTAAACTCCCTGTAGGGTTCAAAAGCTTTTTGCTTATGCAACGGTATTGGGTAGTAAACCATGGTGGGAATACCTTTGGCAGCCAAATCTTTTTGTAGCCTTTCGCGATCAACATTGTTAAGCTTTAATGTGTACTGATGAAAGATATGGCTACTCCACTTAGCTCGTGCCGGCGTAATAATCTTGCTACAAGGTTTTAACGCGGAATCGTAGGCATTTGCAGCCTCAATACGAGCCTTATTATAAAAATCGAGGTACTTCAGCTTAACCCTTAAAATGGCAGCCTGAATGGTATCGAGACGGGAGTTCACCCCAATCCTATCGTGATGATACCTGACCTTCATACCATGGTTGGCAATTGAACGTATCTCGTTAGCCAAGCTATCATCATTGGTAAAAAGAGCACCTCCGTCGCCATAGCAACCTAAGTTTTTTGAAGGGAAAAACGATGTTGTGCCAACGGCTCCTATGGTTCCTGCTTTTGAAACTCGGCCATCGGAATGGAAATAATCGGCACCCAATGCCTGTGCTGTGTCCTCAATAACGTACAGGTTATACTTTTGAGCTAAACGCATAATCTCATCCATGTTGGCGCATTGGCCAAAAAGATGAACAGGAATAATGGCTTTGGTTTTTGGGGTTATGGCTTCCTCTAACCTTTTAGCATCGATAGTAAAGGTTGATGGATCAACATCGACAAGTATTGGCGTGAGCCCCAAAAGGGCTACAACCTCAACCGTGGCAATAAAAGTAAAGTCGGGCGTGATAACTTCATCGCCCGGTTTTAAATCGAGTGCCATAAGTGCTATTTGAAGGGCATCGGTTCCGTTGGCACAGCCAATTACATGCTTAACGCCCAGATAGGAAGCAAGTTCTTCCTGAAACAGACCTACCTCCTTCCCCTTGATAAAAGCAGTACTGTCAATTACCTCCTGAATGGCAGCATCAATCTCACTTTTTATCTTTAAGTACTGCCCCCTTAGGTCGCACATCTGGATGTTCATAGATTCAAGATTCAAGATTCAAGATTCAAGATTCAAGATTCAAAATTTAAGATTCAAGATTCAAGATTCAAGGTTAAAGGTTCATACTAAACACTGTACACTAACCACTATACACTACTTAGCGTAGCTGATGGCTCGGGTTTCGCGAATCACCGTAATTTTAACCTGACCTGGATATGTCATCTCGTCCTGAATCTTTTTGGCAATCTCGAACGAGAGCTTATTGGCTTCTTCGTCCGAAACCTTTTCGCTACCAACAATTACACGCAACTCCCTACCAGCCTGAATTGCATATGTTTTAAGCACTCCGGGATATGAAAGCGCAAGGTCTTCCATCTCCTTAAGTCGCTTAATATACGATTCAACAACCTCGCGGCGTGCACCTGGACGTGCACCTGAAATGGCGTCGCAAACCTGAACAATAGGAGCAATGAGGGTGGTCATCTCCACCTCATCATGGTGCGAGCCAATAGCATTACAAACCTCGGGTTTCTCCTTGTACTTCTCGGCGAGTTTCATACCAAGAATAGCGTGTGGTAGTTCGGGTTCATCATCGGGCACCTTGCCTATATCGTGCAGTAAGCCAGCACGCTTGGCAACCTTGGGGTTAAGCCCAAGCTCTGAGGCCATAATTGCACAAAGGTTTGCAACCTCACGCGAGTGCTGGAGCAGGTTCTGCCCATAGGATGAGCGATACTTCATTTTACCAACCAGGCGGATGAGCTCAGGATGTAAGCCGTGGATACCCAAATCAATAGCGGTGCGTTTGCCCACCTCAATAATTTCCTCCTCAACCTGTTTTTGAACCTTTTGCACTACCTCCTCGATACGCGCAGGGTGGATACGGCCATCGGTTACCAGCTGATGAAGGGCAAGTCGGGCAATTTCACGACGAACAGGGTCGAAAGCTGAAAGGATGATTGCTTCAGGTGTATCGTCCACAATGATTTCCACACCGGTAGCAGCCTCCAGAGCTCTAATGTTACGGCCTTCGCGGCCAATGATGCGACCCTTGATTTCATCGGAATCGATATTGAACACAGTAACTGAGTTCTCAATGGCTGTTTCGGTTGCAACACGCTGAATGCTTTGTACCACAATTCGTTTTGCCTCCTTGGTGGCAGTCATTTTGGCCTCATCAACAATCTCGTTGATATACGACATGGCCTGGGTGCGAGCCTCGGCTTTAAGCGACTCAATAAGCTGAGCTTTAGCCTCCTCGGCCGAAAGGCCCGAAATTGCTTCAAGGCGCTCAATTTGATCCTTATGCATACGCTCAAGTTCCTCGCCACGCTTTTCAACCAGCTCCATTTGACTCGAGAGGTTTTCGCGAATAACATCAACCTCCTTCTGCTTACGCTGAAGCTCCTCAAACTTTTGCGATAACTGCAGTTCGCGCTGCTTGATTTTGGTTTCAGCTTGAGCAATCCGGTTGTTTTTTTCCGAAATTACCTTATCGTGTTCAGTTTTAAGCTGTAAGAACTTTTCCTTTGCCTGCAAAATCTTCTCCTTACGGATAACTTCGGCCTCGGCTTCGGCCTCCTGAATAATCTTATTGCGCTTGCTGGCCAAAAGCTTATTCCAGACAAAGTACGACAGTAATCCCCCTAGGGAAAAAGCCGAAACTGCTATTATTATTGTTAACACCATACTAAATGAATTTTTAAGAATTATATATATAAAAAACCCGCATTATGCCTTAATTTTATGTAGAAACCCCAGCTAAACATGGGTGGAGAGGCCATCCGATTCAGACTACCAGCGTCTCCCGGAGGAGATCCCGAACAAGCGGTAAACAGGCCTGTCTTGTGCGGAGAAAGTCCTTCTCCAATTTTTGTAGTGTTGAGTTTCGCAAAAACGTTAAGGCGATAATGCGGGCAATGCTATTTGAAAGAACTCATGTTTTGCTTACCAATGAAAGAACCCAGCCATTCGTCCAGATCTTTCAACTCGCTCATAAACTCCGAGGTATCAGTTTTATCCTCGCACTCTATCAGCTTTATAACGAACTGTAGTGCTGCCATAGCCAAATAATCCTGTACGTCCTTGTCGCTATACCTTTGCTTGTACAGCATTACTTTGTCGTTTATCAATTTAGCAGCCTTACGTATCTTTTCCTCATCATCTCTGTCGATTTTGAGGGGATATAACCGTTCGGCCACATTCACGTTAATTGATAACTTTTCGTCCATTCGGCAGCGCTAGGTTCTATTTATTAAGTAGAGCAATACACCTGTCAATTTCCCGCACAATCCGGTTCACCTTAATCTTTGCCTCGTGCACATCGGCATCGCTTGCCTTCAGCGCCTTGGCTATCTTTAACCGGGAATATCGTTCTTCAAGCTCGGCGCAGGCTTGCTCTTTAGCTTTCAGTTTAGCTTCAAGCTGAGCAACCTGAGCCTTTAAACGGTCGTTCTCCTGTTTTTCTCTTTCATACATAAAAACAAGAGTTTGAACCTTTTGTTTAATGTTGTCGATTATATGGCTCGAAGAATCGTTCATATCCCAGATAAAGTTTTACAAAGTTAATTAAACCTAGTTCAAAAAACAAATCTTTAAACAATTTTTAAACTCAGCAGAGTGGGGTTTTCCATAAATCTAATAATGAGATGCTTACGCTCAAAACTAAAATATTTCTATCGGTTCATTTCAATTTTAAGCACCACTCAAGGTAGGCTTTTATATATTTGGGCATTAAAAGATAATAACAATGAGGCTTTACCGCTTTGCAGGTCTGCTATTTCTTTCAAGTGTTACAATTGCTCAAACCCAACCGTTTAAGTTACCACTCGAAATGCCACCCGCCTTTTCGGGCACATTTGGTGAAGTTCGATCGGATCATTTCCACTCAGGGGTCGATCTTCGTACTATGGGGCGGGTGGGTTATAGTGTTTTTGCAATTGAAAAAGGTTTTGTTTCACGAATCAAAGTAAGCCCTGTTGGTTTTGGTAAAGTAATATACATCGACCACCCCAATGGCAAAACATCGGTATATGCTCACCTCGATAGGTTTGTGGGTAAAATTGCAGAGTATGTTGAGAATGCCCAATACCAAAAACAGTCGTTCGAGATTGAACTCTTCCCTAACCCAGGAGAACTAAATGTGAATAAGGGCGATATTATTGGACTATCGGGCAACAGTGGTAGTTCCGGGGGGCCACACCTGCACTTCGAAATTCGTGAAACCACCTCACAGCATATTTTAGATCCGTTTGAGTTTTTTAATGAATGGAGGCAAACCGATAGCAATCCACCAACCATTAACCGTTTGCTTGTTTTTGAAATTGACAGCTTACGATACCTGCTCGACAGCTTAACCTATAAAGCCTATGAAGCCGTAAAAAAGGGGAGCGATTTTATAGTTCCCTTGCCAATTAAAGCATCGGGTAAAGTTGGCCTAGCACTCGATTACTACGATATTGTAAATTCAAACAGCCTGAGAGCCGGTATCAAGAAAGCCGAAGTGAGAATAAATGGTAATAAAACATTTACCTTCCATGTTGACCGATTTTCTTTTCTGGAAACCCGGTATGCAAATGGTTTTAATGGTATTACCGATAATGGATGGAATGGCTATAAAGCAATTCGGCTATGGACCGATCCTAACAACAGGTTTTCGGGCATCAATCATGTTATCAACCATGGTATTATTGATGTAGCTAAAGATAGCATATACAGTGTAGCTGTTACGGTTTGGGATCATTCAGGAAACAGTAGCAAACTAATATCTAAGATACTAGGAGTTGAAAATAAGGTAAACGCCAATAGCGTACCTTCCCTTCCTCTTTTCAAATGGAATGCTGAAAATATATATAAAACCGATAGTTACATGGTTAGGTTGCCCGAAAATGCCCTATTCCACGATATACTATTCCAAATGGAAGAGAACCAAGCGGATAATCTACCATACCCAATAGTCACTATTCATAATCCAAAAACAAAGCTCTTCAAAAAGTTCACATTGGAATACAAAGCCAGCAAAATTTCTGAAAACATATTGATTAAACACTACATTGCAAAAATAAACGGGAAAGGATTTGAATACGTTGGAAGCGAACTTGTTAATGGCAGCCTAAAGGCAACCTGTAATAGCTTTGGGAAATATACCGTTCTGGTTGATACAATTCCTCCGTCAATTATTGCCCAAAACTTAATGCCTAATGCAAAAATCACCAGCCAAAACAACATAAACTTTAAGCTAATAGACAATACGGGTATCAAAACGTATAATGGCTATATTGATGGTAACTGGGCGCTATTTGAGTGGGATCCAAAAACCGGTATACTTTCGCATAATCTTAATCCCCAAAGGATTAAAAAAGGTCAATGGCATAGCCTTAAAATTGTTGCTACCGATATGTTAAACAATGATTCGGAATATGCTATCATGTTTTTCTGGTAATAGCTAACTTTGACAATGTAAACTGATTGAGTTTTGATAACCGTTTTTTACTTCATACTATTCCTCATCTCAATAGTTATTGTAGCCATAATTCCATGGGGTTTAATCTACGGCTACAGTAATATTATGGCTAAACTCCTGCACAATGTTTTAAAATACCGTGTAAGGGTTACCCGAAGCAATTTACGATTGGCATTCCCTGAAAAAAGCGATGCGGAATTAGCAGTAATTGAGAAACAATCGTACCAGAACCTAGCCGATATTTCTGTTGAGGCGCTTAAAGGGTTCACCATGCGCAACTCAGCCATAAGAGAACGTCATAAAATTCTTAACCCTGAACTACTCGATTACTACTACAATCAGAAACAGAGTATTATTGGAGTTGCAGGGCACCTAAACAACTGGGAATGGGGAGCCCTCTCGGCCGGAATACAGCTAAAACATCACCCGGTTGCCATATACAAACCACTAAGCAACAAGCTTATCGATTGGTTCATCAAGTGGAACCGATCGATTAGGGGAACCGAATTGGTTCCAACCAATCAGACCTTTGATACCTTTCAGAAATATAAACACAAACCTTGCATATACATTCTGGTTGCTGACCAAAGCCCGTCAAACCTATCAAAAGCCTACTGGATAAACTTTTTCAACCAGGATACCGCCTGCATTCATGGTCCCGAAAAGTATGCAAAAATGTATAACTACCCTGTTATTTACATCGATATTAAAAGGGTAAAGAGGGGTTACTATACTGTAGAACTAAGCGTTTTGTGCGATAAACCAAACGAACTGCAGGACGGTGAGCTAACCGCTGCCTACATGCACAGGCTTGAACAAAGTATAAGAGAAAACCCTGAAAGCTGGCTATGGACGCATAGGCGATGGAAAAGGAAAAGACCACAAAAGGCACAATAGAGCTAATTTGGTTCACTTTTTGATAAGTTTTATTACATTTGAAAAAAATTCAAGCCATGAAAAGATATACTTCAGTTCTGCTGGCAATAACTTTATTTTTCTTTAGCACTCAGGTTTTTGCCCAAAAATACAGAAATAAAGAGGTAGGGCTGATTTATTTCAAGGTCAATATTGATCCCGGGTACCATGCAAAGTTTAGCGAGTATGCTCACCTTTTCCGCGAGCCGGTTAAACCGCAGCAGGATAGAATTGTTGGGCACCTTACTGCCGATATCTGGGATATTATTAAGCAACAGCTTACCAACGATGTTGGTATGATTATATTGCCCCTGGATGCCTATGGCGATAAATTTTCATACGACCACTATGGATTTCCAAATGTGACAATAAACAGAGCTCTTCAGAAAGGGAACTCAAAGTTTTATATCAGCATTGATGTGGAAATTGGCCCTGAGTTTATGTCGAAATATGTAACCAAAACCTCCAGCGACACCTCACCACAGGTAATCCAACTGGCTCCCAATGAGATAAAGCCAAAGATTACCATTAAAATGAACATCTATAACGATAAAGGAATTATACCAGTAGCCAACACTAAAGGTGAAGCTATTGAAAGTAAAGTAATAACGCTGAACGATAAATATTTTGACGGTTTTGTAAACACTAACATAAACACACCTAACGAAACCCTTTATAAACTGGTCAACCAGGCTGTGAAGGAACTAGTAATAAGCGTGTATTCGCGTAAGTAATGCATTCCCTAAACAAGTCTTCAAGTTATAGGATGATAGGCTTAATGTCGGGCACATCGCTCGATGGGCTTGATATTTGTTACTGCTCTTTTCAGAACATAAATAGCAAATGGCAATACTCCATTTTAGCTGCCGAAACCATTAAGTATCCAACACATCTCACAAATCAGCTAAAGGAAGCCCATAAATACAATGCTGAAGAGATTACCGCTTTAGACTTTAGCTACGGGAAGTATTTAGGGGAACAGGTTAAAAAGTTTGTATCGGAACATGGAATTGAGGCCGATTACATTGCATCGCATGGACACACCGTTTTTCATAATCCAACTCAAGGATACACCCTACAAATTGGCAAAGGTGCAGCAATTGCTGCGTATTCAGGGATTCCTTGCATTTCCGATTTTCGTTCGGGCGATGTTTCACGGGGGGGGCAAGGTGCACCGCTTGTTCCAATTGGCGACAAAATGCTTTTTCAAGAGTTTGACATCTGCCTAAATTTGGGAGGCATAGCAAATATTAGCTACGATGATAATTTTAGTAACCGGGTGGCTTACGATATTTGTGTTTGCAACATGTTGCTTAACCACCTCGCAGGGTTAACAGGTAATGAATACGATTTTAATGGTGACCTTGGAAAATCCGGTCAGATTATTCCTGAAATGTTTCAGGAACTTGAAAATTTAGAATACTACAATCAGCCATCGCCAAAATCGCTGGGTAGGGAGTGGTTCGAGAGCTATATAATGCCTATACTCAACAGGTATAATGCATATCCGCTTACCAGTCAGTTAAGAACCGCATACGAGCATATTTCAGGTAGAATAGCCCACGATTGTAACAGCTTGAAAAAAACAACCATGCTGGCAACCGGCGGGGGTACTAAGAATGCCTTTTTAATGAAGCTAATTAAGCAGAAAACCAAGGTGAAAATTATAATTCCCGATAGTAAAACTATTGATTATAAGGAAGCCCTGATATTTGCATTCCTTGGGGTGCTTTACTTACTAAAGGAACCCGGCGCCATAGCCTCAGTAACAGGAGCAAACAACAGCTCCATAGCCGGGTGTCTATACAGCTAAAACCCCGAACCATTAAACCATCAACCTGGTTTATAATCAAAAAAATATTAGGTTTGTAAACTTTAATTAAACTAAAACGATTATGAGAAAACTCACAATCCAGATTTTTGCTGTTATTGCATTACTGATTAATGCCAATACCGGCAATGCATGCACCAATTACCTTGTAACCAAGGGTGCATCGGTTGACGGCTCAACCATGATAACATACGCCGCCGACTCACATTACCTGTTTGGCGAACTTTACTTCAAGCCCGCTGCTGTTTATCCGGCTGGTACGCTAATGAAGATTTACGAATGGGATACAGGAAAATTCCTTGGCGAAATTCCCCAGGCCTTACAGACATATAGCGTGGTAGGCAACATGAACGAATATCAGGTAGCAATTGGTGAAACCACCTATGGCGGACGTGAAGAGCTACAGGATAGTACTGGGTTAATTGATTACGGTTCATTAATGTATATCGCCCTACAGCGCTCAAAGAGCGCACGTGAGGCCATTAAAGTGATGGCTGAACTGGTTGAAAAGTATGGCTACTACAGTTCCGGGGAATCGTTCTCGGTTGCCGACAAGAACGAGGTTTGGATTTTTGAAATGATTGGTAAGGGAACCGATATTAAGGTGGACAAGAAAACTAAAAAGGCTTACAACGCAAATCGGGGAGCATTATGGGTAGCCATTCGTATTCCCGATGGGTACGTATCGGGTCATGCTAATCATGCTCGTATCACCACCTTTCCCCTTGAGAACATGAAAACCTCAATCAGCTCAAAAAATTTAGATAAAATATTTGAGCCCGATGTTGAGGTTGTTTACGCTCACGATGTAATCAGCTTTGCTCGTCAAAAAGGTTACTTTACCGGTAAAGATGAGGAATTTAGCTTTTCCGATGTATATGCCCCACTCGATTTTGGTGCAGCTCGTTTCTGTGAGATTAGGGTTTGGTCGTTTTTCAAGGCTGTAAACAAGGATATGTGGAACTACTTTGACTACGCCAAGGGGCACGACCTTAAAAACCGCATGCCTTTATATATCAAGCCTGAGCGTAAACTCTCGGTTAGGGATATGATGAACTTTATGCGCGATCACCTTGAGGGAACAGAGCTCGATATGAGTAAGGATCCAGGCGCAGGTCCTCATGGTCTTCCATACCGTTGGCGTCCACTAACCTGGAAATATGAAGGTAAATCGTACTTTAACGAACGCGCCACAGCAACCCAGCAAACAGGATTCTCGTTTGTTGCGCAAATGCGCAGCTGGCTACCCGATGCTGTTGGTGGTATTTTCTGGTTCAGTGTCGACGATGCTGCCTCAACCGTTTACTTCCCTGTATATTGCAGCGTTACCTCTGTGCCAGAGGCTTACGCCGAGGGCAAGGGCGATATGCTCACCTACTGCGACGATTGTGCATTCTGGGTATTCAATAAGGTATCAAACTTTGCCTACCTCCGCTACGACCTAATGATTCAGGATATCAAAAAGGTACAGGATGAGCTGGAGAACCGTTTCATCTCACAAACAGCCGTAGTTGACCAAACCGCTCTTAAGCTATTGGAAACCAACAAGGAGGAAGCTGTACGATACCTTACCGATTATACCGTTAATACCGGAAACTATGTTGTTGCTCGTTGGGAAAAACTATTCCAGTTCCTTTTAATGAAATTTATGGATGGAAATGTTAAGCAAGAGGATGGAAAGGGTGGGCTTAAATACAACCAGTACGATTACTGCCCTGCCCCAGTTAAAAATCCACAATACCCCGACTGGTGGAAGAAAAATGTGATTGATGCAACCGGCGATAAGCTAGCTGTTCCTGAAGGTGCTGCTAGTCACTAAGGCATCAAGCTTAAAGTAATAAAAAAGAGCAATCGTAAGCCGATTGCTCTTTTTTCTTTAGCCAACCCATTTTATGGGTTTATGTACAAAAAAACAGCAATACACTAAATAAATTTCATAACCATGCAGCAAATGATACATATAAATCGTATTTTTAGATTGTTGAAAACCAAATTCAAATCAAATGGAAAAAATTGAGAACAGCCCAAAAACCGACTACTCAAGACTAGTACTTGGATTTTTGCTAATTGTATTGGCAGGTTTACTCCTTATCGATAACTTCGATTTGTATCCTGTTGAATGGGGCAAATACATTTTCACATGGCAAACGTTACTAATTGTAATAGGATTAATTATTCTGCCCAGTAAAGGAAATAGAACTACAGGTACAGTTTTAATTGCCATAGGGGCATTTTTCCTTGCTGCAAAGTTTTACGAGTTGCCCGTTTCAATTAGCAAACTTTTTTGGCCTGCTGTAATTCTTTTTATAGGCCTTTCATTAATATTTGGTAGCAGGCGACGCAGGTGGCACCCATATAAAACAGGTGAAGTTAAGGACGACTTGATTGATGATGTTTCCATTTTTGGTGGTTCGGACCAAAAATTTACATCGCAGCAATTCAGAGGGGGAAAAATTACCAACATTTTTGGAGGCTCAACCATTGACCTTAGCAGCGCAAAACTTGAATCAGGCTTAAATGTTGTTGATTTGCTATGCATTTTTGGTGGCTCAAAACTCATTATTCCTTCCGAATGGAAAGTAAAAATTGAGGTAACCTCAATTTTTGGAGGCGTTTCCGATAAACGAAAAATACCTCAGGCTCTACCAGAAAATGCCCCAGAGCTTGTTCTTAAAGGATTAGTGCTTTTCGGTGGAGTAGATATCAAAAGTTACTAAGATGTTATAATAGTTGAAAAGGCTGACAGCTTCCTGTCGGCCTTTTTTTGTCAAAAAAAGTAGCTCTCTAACACATTATACAGGCTTGTTACTTTTACATAATTCATTTACGTTTGTGTAAAATGTAAACTGTTAAACTCAAAACGCATTAAAATGATTACCAACGAGTTAATCAATCCCAAAAGTATAGTGGTGGTTGGCGGTTCTGACGATATTCAGAAACCCGGCGGAAAGGTTTTAAAAAATCTTATCGACAACCATTTTAAAGGGAGTCTTTACGTAGTAAACCCAAAAGCCGATGAGGTTCAGGGAGTGAAATCGGTTCGCGATGTTGCTGATTTACCACTGGTGGATTTGGCAATACTAGCCATTGCAGCTAAGTTTTGCCCTCAAACCGTTGAGGTTCTGGCCACACAAAAAGGAACCAGAGCTTTCATTATTCTCTCGGCCGGTTTTCATGAAGAGAGTGAGGAAGGCGCAAAACTTGAACAACAAATAGTTGACACCATAAACCGTACCGGTGGGTGCCTAATTGGCCCAAACTGCATTGGAGTAATGAACACTAACTATGCCGGCGTTTTTACCACCCCAATTCCCAAGTTTGACCCCAAAGGAGTTGATTTTATTTCGGGTTCAGGAGCCACTGCGGTGTTTATTATGGAATCGAGCATTCCACGTGGCCTAACATTTAACAGCGTATACTCAGTGGGCAATAGCGCCCAAATTGGCGTTGAGGAAGTACTTGAATACCTCGATAATACATTCGACCCCCAAAGCAGCTCACGGGTAAAGCTGCTCTACGTTGAAAGTATCAACAAACCTCAAAAACTCTTAAAACATGCCCAGTCGCTCATAAGGAAAGGGTGCAGGATTGCGGCAATTAAGGCTGGCAGTTCATCGGCAGGAAGCCGAGCAGCATCGAGCCACACAGGTGCGCTTGCCAGTAGCGATGTAGCTGTTGAAGCGTTGTTCCGCAAAGCGGGAATTGTTCGCTGCTATGGGCGCGATGAACTGGCTACCGTGGCATCAATTTTTATGCATCCCGAGCTTCAAGGGAAAAACATTGCAGTAATCACCCATGCAGGTGGCCCTGCTGTTATGCTCACTGACTCTTTATCGAACAACGGACTTGAAGTACCTCCAATTGAGGGGCCAAAGGCAAAGGAACTGCTTGCCAAGCTATTTCCGGGCTCATCGGTGGCTAACCCCATTGACTTTTTGGCAACAGGAACAGCCGAGCAACTTGGATTTATCATTGATGCCTGCGAAAACGACTTCCATAATATCGATGCCATGATAGTTATTTTTGGAAGCCCCGGCTTATTCCCCGTTTACGATGTTTACGACCTGCTTGATGAAAAGATGAAGGTTTGCCGCAAGCCCATATTCCCTGTTCTCCCCTCGGTTATGAACGTAAAGAATGAGATTGAACACTTTATTGCTAAAGGACGAATTTTCTTCCCCGATGAGGTATCGCTTGGCAACGCCCTTGCAAAAATTTACCATACACCAAAACCATCACCTGAAGCACCCGTTTTACCAAAGGTAAATGAAAAAGCCATACGTGAGATTATTAATAAAAGCAATAACGGTTACCTGACACCCGATGTTGTTCAACAGCTGCTCGATGCTGCCGGTATACCCCGTGCTGGCGAAGCGGTTGTTACAACTGCCGATGATGCTGCCAGAGCAGCAGAGAAATTAGGCTATCCTGTAGTAATGAAAGTAGTTGGCCCCGTCCACAAATCGGATGTTGGGGGTGTTGTTCTTAATGTGAAAGATTCCGAAACGGTTCGCAAAGAGTTTGACCGTATGATTAAGATTAAGGATACTACAGCTATCCTTATTCAGCCAATGCTTAAAGGGGTTGAACTTTTTGTTGGGGCAAAACGCGAGGATAAATTCGGTCACATGGTACTATGCGGACTTGGAGGTATTTTTATTGAGGTTCTAAAGGATGTAAAAGCTGCCCTTGCACCTATTGATACAAACGAAGCATTAAACATGATAAAAGGGCTTAAAAGCTATGGAATAATCAAGGGAGCAAGAGGGCAGGAACCTGTTAATGAACAGATTTTTGCCGAAATTGTTAGCCGTTTATCGGCACTAGTAACAGTTGCTCCTGAAATCTTTGAGATGGACCTAAACCCGCTTCTAGGTTCAAAAGATAAGGTTGTTGCAGTAGATGCCCGAATCAGAATTGAAAAATAGTGCGCCATGAGCCTTAAGGAGAAATGGAATAGCCTTACAGCTAACGAAAAAATGATGATTGGCCTTGCCATTATTCTTGTAATACTTATTGCAACACGCTTTGAGTATATATGGGAACAGGTTAGGGCTGGTTTTGCTAGATATTTTAACCGTTAAATCTTGATTAAAGTGAAACGAGTTGACTTGTACATAATGGTAGGAACTATTCTGTTCCTTCTACCCTTTTTTATATCGGAAACGGTTTACAACTTTTATGTTGATTTTAACGCCAGCCATGGAATGGTTACAAGTTTCATAAAGTTTGCCCTCCTTGCCACCTTTGGCGAAGCCATTGGGTTAAGGATTAGAACAGGAAACTATAATCAACCCGGATTTGGATTGTTGCCCAGAGCAGTTGTTTGGGGCTTGCTTGGTTTAACCATAAAATTAGCTTTTGTGCTATTTGCATCGGGGGTTCCACAATTTCTTGCATATATGGGCATGGAAAATGCGCCCCAGGCCTTAAAAGGCGAGCTTACTTTAGCCAAGATACTAGTAGCCTTCAGCATTAGCCTGTTTATGAACATTATTTACGCTCCCGTAATGATGACACTCCATAAGGTTACCGACACCCACATAGTGAACAATGGTGGGACACTTTCGTGCCTTTTAAAACCCATACATTTTGGAAATATTCTTGCTTCGATAAACTGGAAGGTTCAATGGAGTTTTGTTTTTGCCAAAACAATACCCTACTTCTGGATCCCAGCTCATACCATTACATTCCTTTTACCTGCCGATTTTCAGGTTCTTTTTGCGGCTTTACTGAGCGTGGCGCTAGGAATATTTCTTGCCGTGGCAAGCCTGAAAGGTAGTGGTAAATAGAAATCGTAGAAAAATTATATATTTACATCAAAAGTAAAGAATAAAATATGAATAAACGTATTGGAATATTTTACGGACCCACAGGAGGTTCTACAGAGAAGGTGGCTCAGCTGATAGCAAAAGAACTTGGAGCTATAGCTGACTTACACCCCATAAAAGAAGCAACGCCTTCAATGGTAAACAATTACGACGTTATCGTTTTTGGATGCTCAACCATTGGTAGCGAAACATGGAATGGTGAGGCTTCGCCTTCGGATTGGGACCATTTCAGACCAGAGCTGAAAAAAATCCAAGTTCAGGGCAAGCTCTTTGCCTTTTTTGGAACCGGCGATTCAGTTACCTATCCCCGCAATTTTGTCGACGGAATGGGAATTCTTGCCAAGGAATTAATTGCTCAAGGGGCTCAGGTGATAGGCCAATGGCCTACCGATGGTTACAGCTTTACCGACTCCGAAGCTCTGATTAATGGAAAATTTATTGGCCTACCCATTGATGAGGATTACGAGGCCGACAAAACTATTGCCCGCGTAAAAGGTTGGGTTGAGCTAATAAAGAAATCATTCTAGGTATTAGGCATTCAAAAAAGAAAGAGCCACAGATTGTGGCTCTTTCTTTTCTCCCTTTTACGGCAGTGAATTCTTAAAACTTTGGTATCGGTCAGCATAGGTATTACCAACCTTACTACCTAAACTTCTCCACACATCATCAATGTTCTTAATCCTATTCTCATCCGATGGATGAGTGCTAAGGAATTCAGGGATTTTTTGTGTAGAACCCATCATCTTCTCAAAAAAGCCAGCAAGTTCGCGCGGGTGATAATCGGTATCGCAAAGGTATGTAACAGCATACTTATCGGCCTCATACTCGTTATCGCGACTGTATTTGAGCATTGTTCCACCAAGGGCTAACTGCGATAGAATCTGCTCAAGCTGCGAGGGATTATCGCCCATAATAATTGAGAGCAACATGCTAAAACCATACTGACGGGTAAGCATTTGAGTGCTGTGACGCCTATCGGCATGGGCTATTTCATGCGCCATAACTCCGGCTATCTGAGCTTCGTTATCCAGAAACTTAATTAATCCGGTGTAAAAATACAGGTAACCACCAGGTGCTGCAAAAGCGTTTAACACATTGTCGTCATGGATGATTCTTACCTGCCAGGGAAATGTAGTTGTATACCTCAGATCATCCGAACTTAAAATGGCATTCATTACCCTCTCAATATGTGTATATGCCTCAGCGTATTGAGTCCTATCAAGAATAGGATATTCATTGGGGTTTGCCAAAATTGCGGAATCGAGCTGCTCACCAAATTGTATATCCTGTTCGAGCGTAAAAAAGTTTATGCCATCGTCGGAACAGCTGCTTAGCAGTATCACACTCGTTAAAACCCAAAATAATCTCTTCATGGTATCACTTTTTTAACTTGATTTAATTCATTGAATTTCAACTCAATACACAATTCAATGCAAATCAAATCTTTTTTGTCAATGCAAATTTAATATATTAGCAAACATTATCGATAAAATAAATTATTGATTGGTAGAACAACAAGTCAACAATTGATGACGGAAGCGGGAAACATTGCAAAATTAAGTTTTAAGAAATTGTTAGTAAGAGTAATAACCTACTCGGTAGTACTATTCTTTACCCTTAGTATTAGTTTGACTGTAGTGTACAAATGGGTTAACCCACATTACACATGGTTAATGATACTAAAAAAGCATTTACCGGAAACCCAAGGAGGAAGTAGCAATTTTGAACAGAGCTGGGTAAGTATCGAAGATATATCGCCACAGATGGTGCTTGCTGTAATTGCAGCCGAGGACAACAGGTTCATGGAACACAACGGATTTGACTGGGAATCGATAAAAAAGGCCCGAAAGTATAATCAAAGGGGTAAAAAGTTGCGCGGAGCCAGTACAATTTCACAGCAAACCGCAAAAAATGTATTTCTTTGGCCCAAACGTTCCTGGGTACGAAAAGGATTAGAAGCCTACTTTACCCTGCTCATTGAAACTTTCTGGTCAAAGGAAAGGATTATGGAAGTTTACCTGAACGTAGCCGAGATGGGGAGGGGTATTTACGGAGTGGAAGCCGCAGCAAGGAAATACTACGGTAAACCTGCATCGCGCCTTACCCGTCATGAGGCTGCAATGATTGCCACTACCCTACCCGCACCAGCTAAGCGAAATCCATCAAAACCAAGTGCATACATGGTGAGCTACCAACGAAAAATTCTTTGGAATATGTATAATTTAGGTGAAATTGACATTAATGAAAAGGAACAGAAATAGACACGATAATTAATACTATAAAATGCAAAGATTATTATTCCCCTTTTGGCTAATTGTGACTTTTCTTGTTTGTTTTACCCCTTCAAAGGCCCAATTCAACAAGGCGTACTTTTTTTACAAAGGCGAGGAGTTAATTTCAAGAGGTAACTATGCTGATGCCATACCAATCCTGAACACCCTGCTAAATGTTGACTCAACCATACACGAGGCATGGTTTCTGCGGGGCGTTGCCCGCTACTACCAAAACGATTTGGTTGGTGCAGGAAACGATTTTAGTAAGTGCCTAAATATTAATCCTTTATTTTCCCAAGCTTACCAGTATTATGCAATGGTTCTGCAGCAATTGGGGAAAAGCGTTGAATCCATAGAGTGTATCCAAAAAGCCATCGAGCTGCGACCAGCATCGGCACAATACCTTTTTACCTACGGAGTCATTCTATTCCAGCAGGAGCAGTACCACGATGCTCTTTATGCCTTCAACCAGGTGCTTAAAATTGATGACCGTATCCCGGATGCGTGGGTTAATAGGGGAACCACCAGGTTAATGCTCTCGGATAGTTCCGGAGCGTTGACCGATTATACTGCAGCCATAAACCTTAATCCCTTTAATGCAAACCCTTACTTACGGAGGGGTGCGCTTTATGCCCAGCAATCAAACTACCCACTTGCCTTGCAAGATCTTAATCAAGCCATTGGGATTGATAGCACACTTGCACAGGCATATTTTACCCGTGCACTGGTTTACTACTACCAAAAACATTATAGCCAGGCATTATCAGACTTAAATAAGGTTTTGCAGCTTGAACACCGTAATACCCTTGCCCTTTTTAACAGAGCGATTATAAGCTATGAGGTGGGCAATCCTGAAAGCGCAATTGATGACCTAACCAGACTTTCATCAATTATTCCTACCAATGTGCTGGTTCATTACTACCTGGCCTCAATACGTTACGAACTCGGATATTTGCCTATGGCACTTGAAAATATTAATAAAGCCATAGCTATTTTTCCAGAGTTCGCCAATGCTTACCGGCTTAGAGCCGAGATTAAAACCAAAAAAGGCGATTTGAAAGGTGCCGAAGCTGACATTGCTCAGGGCAATAGATTAGCGCAAGCATACAGTAATAGGGCAATTAATGATATTGCATCAGTAATCGATTCCACAGGAAAACTAAAACGATTGCTATCACTTGACGAGGAACTCGACATCACCTCATCAATTAGTATGGAACAGCTCAGAACCCGAATTCTAACCATTGTTTATCCTATAATCACCCTAAAAGTAGATAAAATCGTAAATGCAAAGCCTAGGAACTGGCAAAGTTCGAACCTCAGGCAGATTCTTGCCACACATAGTTGCCGAGGTTACAGCCTATTCTTTGAGTACGACACCATTAACCAGTATTCACAATTGGAAACCATCGCCACCGATTCATTGTCCGGAATTTGTAAAGCGATAGCCCATTTGCAAGGCAACTATTATACAGCCGCAATGAAAGAATTTTCAGAAACCTTAAAGGGTGATAGTTCAAACACTCTTTTTAGGCTTGCCGAGGTGTTGGCAAAAATAAAAATGACCCAATTTGTTGAAAACGTTAAGAATAAAAGCTTACAAAGCGGGAATAGTAATATATCCCAAAAAACAATTGATAACGAACCCTTTATTACTGCTGGTAATGATCTAAAAACAATAGCATTGGTCAACGACTATGAGGGCATAGTTCCTTACAACATAGGTGTAATGTTCATGCATACTGAAAATAACGACCTTGCTATTGAATGGTTTTCCAAAGCTATCGGCATCAACCCCCTTATACATGGCGCGTGGTATAACCGTGGATTACTCTACCTTATCAATAATGAAACTGTAAAAGGGTGTTCCGATCTCAGAAAGGCAGTTAACCTAGGCAATAATCAGGCCTCCGAGGTGGTAGCTAGATTCTGTAAAAAGTAAAAGCCCTGCTAATTTTTTATGCAGGGCTTTAGTAACAACTAATACTCAAATTAAAAGTATAAATCGCGCTCTCCAGCTTTGATACGCTCAATTCTTCGACGAATCTCCAGAGTGTTCTGATGCCCGTCGAGCTCTCCAAGGGTTTTCTCAATGAGCTTGTAGCCTTTCTGCTGAACCTCTGGGTTGGCATAGTCAACCAGGTACTCAGTAAGGGTTAATAAGGCGTTTGGGGTGCAGTAACGCTTTATGAAGCCAGGTACTGAGAACTCCATGAAATGCTCACCGGTTCGTCCCAGGCGGTAGCAAGCCGTACAGAACGAAGGGATATAGTTATGGTCAATAAGTTCGTCAATAATTTCACCAAGCGAACGGTTATCGTTAATCTCAAATTGCTCCTTATTAAGGTCCTGATGTTCATTCTTAAATGCATGGTACGAACCCAGTTCAAGCTTTGTTCCCCCATCAATTTGCGATACGCCAAACTGAATAACCTGCCTTCGAATATCGGCCGGTTCGCGCGCTGTAAGAATCATACCAGTGTATGGCACAGCCAGGCGGAGTATTGCAACTAGCTTTACGAAATCGCTATCGGAAACAAAATACTTATCAGTGATATTTAAACCGGATGCAGACTTGATGCGGGGGAACGAGATGGTATGCGGCCCTACATTATAGCATGCCTCAAGGTGATTGGTATGTCTAACCAGGCCAAGGACTTCAAAGCGCCAATCGTAAAGACCAAAGAGTGCCCCAATTCCAACATCGTCCAGACCAGCTTCCTGTGCGCGGTCGAGCGAGGTTAATCGCCACTCAAAATCTTTCTTTTTGCCCGAGGGGTGGTACCAGGTGTAGGCCTCAGGGTGATAGGTTTCCTGAAAGATCTGGTAAGTGCCTATACCAGCCTCCTTTACCTTTCGAAATCCTTCGATGTCAAGCGGAGCGGCATTGATGTTAACCCTTCGGATCTCCCCGTTGTTCTTCTTAATCCCATAAACCAACCTAACGGTATGGGCAATGTACTCGGCCGAGTACTCCGGATGTTCACCGTAAACAAGTATCAATCGCTTTTGACCGTTATCCTCAAGCGCTTCAACTTCCTGTACAATCTCTTCATCGGAAAGGGTCATACGTATAGCATCCTTGTTCGATGCCCTAAAACCACAGTACTGGCAGTTGTTTGTACACTTATTCCCTATGTAAAGCGGAGCAAACAGCACAATTCTGTTCCCGTAAATACGCTCCTTGAGCGTACGAGCGCCCTGTAGTATTTCCTCAACCAGTTCAGGGTCGGTGGTGTTGACCAGGGTAGCAACCTCTTCAAGGTTTAGCCTATTCTTATCGAGCGACTTGGCAATTATCTCACGAACCCGTTCCTTGGTGGGCTTTGCGTTGTTTATGTATTCCCATATTTCATCGGCATCGATGAAAGGCTTCATGCGCTCATCGGGAATTCGGTACTTTTCCGGATTAAATTTCATGGCTCTATATCGGTTTAAAATAGTTTTACTATCAAACTTACCTGAGCCTGATACCAGAGGGAAAAGAGATTTTTAAAAAACTACACCCCTTTGAGCATTAAGGTTTTAACCTGAACACCGCTGAGCTTACCAATGGGCCCGGTAAGGGCTCCAATTTCATCGGTTGTTCCTTCAAGCACAAGCGATATTACGCTAATACCCCTCTGCTGGAGCGGTATGCCCTGACGGGCAATAATAATATCGGCATGGGCCGAAAGGATCTGGTTCAGCCTTGAGGCGCTCTCGCGGTTCTCAACAAGAATTAGTGCAGCTCCGATTCTCTTTTCCATCAGACTATCTCCTTTGGATCAGACTCATTTTCTGAATCCTTGGTGGCAAACATCTACCAACCTCAGATGCAGGAATTACATTTCAAAAAACCTAAATACTTATACGATTAACTATGCCCCAAAGATACGTTAAAATACAATTGGTTAACAATGATAAATATCATTACTGTTAATAAATTAACTCATCAACCTGTTTGGCTGCCTGTGTAAGCTGTTGGAATAACAACCTGTTATCGGAAATATCAATTCTATCGGTTATCTGCTTATGAAAGTAAATATAGGCATCGCTACTGTGAAGCATACCATCAAAATTGAGGATATGAAGCTCAACATTCCTTGTCAAAACTGGGTTCAAATCTGTATTATCGCCATTTGACCAAATGATAACCATGGCACGATACGATGATTTGTTCCATTCAAGCGAAACGGCATAAATGCCCTCCGGTGGAATGAGCTTGCCTGCCTCCTCAATTTGAACCGTTAGGGTTGGGAAGCCCACGTTGCCAAAAAAGTGCGAACCCTTACCCAAAGCACCAATAATCATGTAGTAATGGTCAAGGTAAGCATTTGCCCGTTGTATTTTCCCTTCAAGTAAAGCCTTACGAATAGTGGTGGAACTAACTGTTTCCTGTTGGATATCCTGCTCGGGTATCTCCTCAACCATAAAATTATACTCCGAACTCAATTTTTTGAGCTCCTCGTAATCGCCTTCGCGGTTGTGTCCAAAATGATGATTGAAACCAACTACGATATATCGAGCGTTCAGCTTACTTATCAAGTAATCCCTGATAAATTGTACCGATGAGATTTTTGAAAATTCGAGAGTAAATTTTACTATGATTAGATGATCGAGGCCGGTTTTGCTAAGCAGCTCAATTTTTTCGCGCTGCGACAGGATAAACATCAGGTTTTTGCCAGCAGTTTCAGGGTAAAGCACTTTGCGCGGATGAGGGTAAAAGGTAATAAGAACCGACTCGCCGCCTATGCTTTGAGCAATCTCATTTATCCTGTTAATGATTACCTTATGGCCTAAGTGAACCCCATCAAACGACCCAGTGGTGACCACCGGATTAGTTATTTCCCCTATACCATCAAAGCCATAATGTACTTTCATTACTATCGTTTACCGGGAATAGCCCTGTTTAACAAAGTAAGCCACTTTCTCCATGGAGGTAATCATATCGTACTCCTCAAGGTAAACATTCTCAGGTACAACTAAAGGAATAGTGGTGAAGTTAAGAATACCCTTTATACCAGCTGCAACAAGTTGCTCGGCAACTTGATTGGCAGTATCGGGTGGCGATGAGATAATGGCAATGGAAATATCGTTACGTTTAATAACATCGGGCAACTCCTTCATGTGGTAGCAATTTACTCCAGAAATTACCCTGTTAACCTTGTTGGGATCTACATCAAAAGCGGCAACTATATTAAGTTTAGGGCGCTTGCCATTGAAATAGGTAGTGATAGCGCGTCCTAGGTTACCCATACCAACAACAGCTACATTTAATCCTACTTTGTGGTCGATGATATCGCCAATAACCTTGATAAGTTCCTGTGCATCGTACCCTTTCTTTTTCATGCTGGAGTAGCCAATAAGCATCAAGTCGCGCCTTACCTGAACCGCTGTGATATTATGCAAACCGGCGAGCTCATGTGAGTAGATATGAGTTTTCCCTCGTGTTAAGCAATTCAGAAGGGTTCTGCGATATTCGCTTAATCGCTCAATGGTTTTTTCGGGTAGGTTTGCCTTATCCATAGCTCAACTATTACATTTTCCAACACAAAACTATTTAACTTTTTTCAGTTAACAAACGGCTGTTTAAAATAAAGTGGATTTATATACCATCGTTAAGGGTATCGGAACCGGGTAAAGGGAATGTAATGGTAAAGGTTGATCCTGCACCAGGCTCGCTTTGTACATCAATTCTAGCGCCATATAAATCCACTACTCGCTTAACAATTGAAAGTCCTAAGCCGCTTCCGGTGACATTTTTGCTCTGCGGATTTTTGATGCGAGTAAACTCCTGAAAAAGTTTAGGTATATCCTCGGGTTCGATGCCAATTCCTGAATCGGATACAACTAGCGTAACCTCTGATGCTGTTTTGCAGATACTACACTTAACCCACCCGCTGGGTTTATTGTATTTCACGGCATTGGAAATAAGGTTGTTGAACAAAATTTCCATGTCGTCGGAATCGGCAAGCATGATAACCGGTTCTGTGGTTTGCAGGCAAAGGTTGACGTCGCGCTGAATGGCAAGGGGAGTCATGGTCTCAATGGCCGAACGGGCCACGAGGGTTAAGTCGATTTCACGAAGGGTTCGCTGCCGTTTGCCTGACTCAATGTGCGTGAGGTCGAGTAGATCCATTATTAGATTACGCATGGACTGGATTCGTGCAAGCGAGCGGTCGATAAAATCCATGTAGCTGTCGATACTCTCGCCAGCCTGCTTCTCCTGCATCATTTTAAGGTAGCCCTCAACGGCATTAAGGGGTGCTTTTAGCTCGTGCGAGAGCACGGTAAGGAACTGAAAACGAACCTGCTTGCCCTCACGATGGAGCTTGCGGGTCATACGCCGCAGGAAATAATGCTTGGTGATATTCTCAATGGATGACTTAAGTTCCTGTGGAGTAAAGGGCTTGGGAACAAAATCGTAGGCACCAATGTTTGTAGCCCTAATAGCCAACTCCAGCGATGCATACGATGTAATCATCATTACCAGTATATCGGGGTGATTCTGGTTGATGAACTGCAAAACCTCAACCCCCTGAATGCCTGGTAGTTTATTATCGAGTAATACAATGGCTGGACTCGAACGCTTGATAATATCGATTGCCTCCTCACCTGTGGCCGCTTCAATAACATTAAAGCCTATATCATCCTCAAGGAATGGGTAGCTAACCGTGAAGTTCCTAAGAATACGTGTTATACCGGAACGAATTCCCGGTTCATCGTCAACAACAAGTATATCAACAACTTCCATTTTTACACCTTAAGCAATTTGAGAATTTCACGATGCAGCTGGTCGGGGCGAATTCCCTTTTCGAGGTATAAATCAGCCTTAATCCACTGGCGTTCCTGTTCGCTTGAAATGCCAAACGACATGCCTGTCTCAGCCGATACAGCAGTGGCTATTATTACGGGAACATCGGGATACATTCGTTTTAGCTTGTAGCTAAGAATAAAACCGCTATCCTCGTTCTCCATCATTAGGTCAAGTATGGCTAAATCGGGTTTGATATTCTTTAGGATATTCTCAGCCTCACGCTGACTTTCAGCGGTAACCACATCGAAGCCCATTTTTTCGACATGAAACTTAAGCTGAAACAGGTAGTCGGTATCATCGTCAACTATTAGAATGGTTTTTCGTGAGTTAGCCATGGCTATTGCGTTTAGTTAACTATTATCGTTTCCTAATTCGTTTTCCGCATTACGGGGCAGGGTTATCCTAAAGGTTGTTCCGGTAGGTCCCTTTTGGGGGTCGGTGTTGGACTCAACATCTATTTTGCCCTTGTGCATCTTTACAATTCCGTAGGTAGTGGCAAGACCTAAACCTGTTCCCTTGCCAATTCCCTTAGTGGTGAAAAATGGGGTGAAAAGCTTATCCATATTCTCCTCGGGTATCCCTTCACCAGTATCGATTACGCTGATTGAAATCTGATGGTCATCGCCGTCGATAACAATTGTAAGGTCGCCACCATTAGGCATGGCTTCAAAGGCATTTTTGTTCAGGTTTGTAAGCACCTGCATCATTTGCTCGTAATCGAGACTCGCCATCAGGTTTGAGGTTCGGCAAACCACATTGGTGGTAACATTCTTAGGGATAACAACCCCTGCAATGCTATCCTCAGCCAACTTTTTAACATTAACCTTTTCCACCTTAACCTGATTCTTGCGGGCAAAATTTAGCAAACCGCTAACAATTTTCTTGCACCGTTCCGCCTGCGACGATATCAACTCTAAGTCCTTACGAAGGGGATCGTCCGGTTTACACTCATCGAGCAGGATATTGCTATACATCAAAACAACACCTAAAGGATTGTTAAGCTCGTGAGCAATACCGGCCGAAAGCTGCCCCATATGGGCGAGTTTTTCGGAATGCTTGAGAGCCTGCTGCATTTTTGCCAGTTTCTCATTGGAAATGGCTAGATCGTTGATTGATTCATGCAGTTCCTCAATAGCGTAAGGTAAACACATTTCAACCTCGGCAAGGCCTTCAACAATGGCTATAGCGTGCTCGGTGCAAGTATCGTAACCACATGCGCCACAGTTCAGGTGATCGCGAGGGGTAAACTTACCCATCTTGGCTAACACTTTGTTTATCTCATCATCGGTAGGCTTAGCTATTCGTTTATCATCGGGATTAAAGCTACGTGTAAGGTCAAGGTCTTTAAATTTTGATATGGCAAGTTCCCACTCTTTTAGCTGATCAGGGGTTACCTTATTACGGGCATAGGAGCTGATATAGGTTTTGCGCTCAAAACGTTTGCCTCCGGGCGACATGCCGGGCCCCATTATGCAACCCTCACAGCAAAGTAGCTCAAGGTTTTGTCCCTTCAGGTTACCCGATTCCCATTCCTTTATGGCTTCCTGAAAGCCAATTCGTCCTTCGGCTACTGTGATGTTGCCTTCAATTAGGTCATCAAATATGTTAACGGTTTGCATTAACCCCCTACTAACCGGGAATATGGCCCCGCGGCCAGCATGGGGTGGATCAAAATCCGATGGTTCAACGCTTTCGGGCGTTATACTGGCCTGCTCAAAAAGAACCCGCAACTCCCGAAAGGTTATAGCCTCGTCAATCTCAATGGATTCATCCTTTTTGGCTATGCAAGGACCAATAAAAACCTGTTTCAGGTTACTGTCAATTTGCCTTACCACCCTGCTTATGGCTACCATAGGCGACACCACGGGTGCTAAATTTTCTACTAAATCGGGATGGTAATAACGGATGTATGTAACAATAGCCGGACAATCGCTTGAGATATAACCCTTTCCTGACCTATCCTCCAGCAACGATTTGTAACGGCTAGCTACCAAATCGGCACCAAAAGCAACCTCAAAAACATGACTAAACCCCAAAGCCCTGAGCATTCCAACAAAGTAGCGGTAATCATCAATCTCAGTAAATTCAGCGGGAAAACTTGGAGCTACAAGAGCAGCAACCCTCTCGCCGCTCTGCAGCATGCTTTTTACCTCGGTGCGGGTTAGTAAAAACACCTTTGCATCCTGGCTGCATACCTTAACGCAGTTGCCGCAACCAATGCACCTTTCCGATATTACATCGGCTTGGCCATTTACAATTTTAATTGCCTTAGCCGGACACTCCCTAACACAGGTATAACACACCCTGCAAAGCTCCTTAATGGTGTATACCAATTTCCTCTTATCCCGATTCATATCCATGCTATGGCCGAATTGTTCCATTTAAAGTAAAACTTCCCGCTTTGAATATCGGGTGTATAGAAATTTTTTGGCTTTTTCACTACCGGTTTCCCCTAAAAACTCATCGTATATGGATTGTACGGCAGGGTTCCGGGTTGCGCACTTAATTCCTTCCGCCTCATCAATTTCAATAATTGCTTTAGCCCTCAACTTAACATACTTTTCCTCGTCAACATAGGGCTGGCCACCGCCATTTACACAACCACCGGGGCAAGCCATTACCTCGATGTAGTCCAGCTTAACATCGCCTCCCATTAAAACCGGGAGAATTGAATGTATGTTTTTTAACCCATTAACAACTGCAAAGGTGAATGTTTGCCCATCGGCATTGAAAGAGAATGCCTTTACCCCCGAAACTATTTTAACCTCGGTTATCTTACTATCATTAAGTTCCTTTGAAGTTAATTTATGGTAAACCACCCGGGCAAGCGCCTCGGCTGAACCACCAGATATTCCAAATAGCTTTCCGGACGAACTACGAATATTAAAAGGTTTATCGGGATGTTGCGATTCAATCCCCTGAATATCGATACCGTAAAGCTTAATCAGCCTAACCAATTCACGTGTTGATAATACCGTATCCACATCGGATAGGCCACGGGTAGTCATCTCCTCCCTTTGTGCTTCAAACTTTTTGGCCAAACAAGGCATTACGGAAACGGAGAAAATTTTTGAAGGATTTAATTCATTTTCGGCAGCAAAGTAGTTCCTGATTAACGATCCCATTACCTGCTGAGGCGATTTAACGGCACTCAGTGCCGGAATATAATCCGGATACCACTGTTCAACAAACTTAACCCATGCCGGGCAGCATGATGAGAACATGGGGAGATTGCTGCCTTTTCCCTTTCGATCAATGAGCTCAGCAGCCATTTCAATTGCAGCGACATCGGCAGCAAAAGCAGTATCGAAAACATACCTGAACCCAATTTTTCGCAATGCATTGTACAGCAAACCATTAACATCCTTACTGGGTTTAAGCCCAAACTCAGTAGCTACCGAAACCGAAATTGAAGGGGCAATCTGCACAACAGGGATTAAATCAGGATTGCTCAGGGCATCCATTACTTCGGCAACATTTTGACGCTCATGTAAAGCACCAGTGGGGCAAACCAGTACACACTGTCCGCAACCAATACAGTTTGAGAAGTTTAAATCGCGCGATAAAGTGGTACCCACATACATGTTGCATCCCCTGTTGACAAACTCAAAGGTTGATACCGATTGAACCTCATCGCAAATCCTTATACATCTTCCACAAAGAATACACTTAGCCGGATCGCGAACAATACTTGGGCTGGAAAGATCAAGCTTTTGAGTGAACGACTTTCGTAAAACCTTACGCTCACGAATGTGTAACTCTGCTGCTAAATCCTGTAGCTCGCAAAAGCCGTTCCGTTCACAGTATAAGCAGTCGTCGGGATGGTTGGCAAGGAGCAACTCAACCAGGGTTTTACGAGCGCGCACCACTCGAGGTGAGTGGGTCATAATTCGCATACCATTCTCCACCACATGCGAGCATGAGGTAACAAGGTTATCGCGACCCTCAACCTCAACGACGCATAGCCTACATGCCCCTGAAGGGGTTAAATCGGTCATGTTGCAAAGAGTGGGGACCCTGATACCGTTACGGTTTAAGGCCTCAAGAATGGTATCGCCTTTATGGGCCTGTATTGTTCTATTATTTACTTCGATGGTAATGTTCATAGCAGCAAATACTTTACTTGAAGAAAACAGCTCCAAACTTGCATGTATCCTGACATATACCGCATCCTATACAACGCTCCTCAACAATAAAGTAGGGAGAACGTGGTGTCCCATATATGGCCTGTGTTGGGCACTTCTTGGCACAGGCAGTGCAACCCGTACAACGCTCAATATCAATGTAAAATGTCCTTAAATCGCGACAAACGCTTGCTCTGCACTTCCGGTCAAATATATGCTCCTCAAACTCATCGCGGAACGATTTTAGAGCTTTAAGGATTGGTTTGGGTGCCGTTTGCCCCAATCCGCATAGCGATGTGTCGCGCATAACCTCAGCCAGGGTTTCGAGCTGAATAACACCTTTAAACCGTTCAAGGGTATTATGCCCTTCGTTACTAACTGGTCGTTTCGATATGTTATCGAGTATTTGGTACATCCGGTTTGATCCCTCACGGCAAGGAATACATTTACCGCAGCTCTCGTTACGGATAAAGTGCATGAAGTATTTCACCAGGTCAACCATGCACACGGTATTGTCAAGAACCTGAACGCCACCCGATCCTAGGCTTATCCCTCGTTTCGGAAGTTCATCAAAGTCAATAGGGGCATCAAGTTCGTCGGCTGTAACACTCACCCCAGAAGGGCCGCCCAGGTGCAATGCCTTGAAAGTCCTTCCGTCCTTTACCCCTCCTGCAAGGTCAAGCAAAGCTGCAAGGGGTTCACCAAAGGTTAGCTCAACCATACAGGTTTGAGACGCCTGACCATTAATGGAGAAAATTTTCGTTCCCTTTGACCCCTCAGTTCCTAAAGCGGCAAACCACTGAGGCCCATTACTGATAATTTCGGGGATATTGGCTAAAGTCTCAACATTATTGATAACAGTGGGCTTGCCATTTAATCCAAATTCAGCAGGGTAAGGTGGTTTTATGCTGGGCATTCCACGTTTACCCTCAAGGCTTTTAATCAAGGCAGTTTCCTCACCGCATACGTAAGCCCCGGGGCCTTTACGCACCTCTATATCGAGCGAATAGCCACTCCCTAAAATATCATATCCAAGTAGTCCCACCTCATAGGCCTGCTCAATAGCATTCTGTATTCTTTGAATGGTAATCTTATACCTATCGCGTATGTAAATAATTGCTTTACTTGCCGACACGGCATACGAGCTCAGTATAATTCCTTCAACAATCCTATGCGGATCGCTTTCAATCAGCAGTCGGTCCATGAATCCCCCAGGGTCGCTCTCGTCGGCATTGCAAATCAGGTATCGATCGCTGGTTGCAACCTGTAACGCTTTGCGCCACTTGGTGCCTGTGGGGAAGGCTCCACCGCCCCTTCCGCGTAATCCGCTCTCCTCAACTATGCGGCAAATATCGTCGTAGGTGTATTTCCTGATAGACTTAGCCAAAGCGCTATATCCGCCATGGGCAATATACTCGGCAATACTATCGGGGCAAATGATACCTGCATTTTTAAGCAACACACGGTTTTGCTTTTTAAAAAATGGGAGTTCGTTTCTAAAAGGAATTCCATGCCAAGGCTCATGAATCTCGGAAAAGTATTGGAAAATGACATTCTCAGGCTGAATAAAACCATTAAGAGCTCCATCGAGTATGGAGTTAACCCTTTCAGGAGTTACATTGGCAAAAGCCACTCTAGTCCTGCCGGGCATCTGCACTTCAACAATGGGCTCAAGGGAGCATAAACCATGGCTACCAACACATATTACATCGGCATCAACAGAGTAATCGTCTAGGTACTGCTCAATGGCTGACCTGGTTTTTAGCGCTCCTGCAACAATGGACGATGTAGTTACGCCAACATATATTATTGGCTGCCTAACCCGTTCATGCCTTAATGCGCTGAGCTTAGCGCTTACCTCGGTAGGCCATATCCCATCGTGAAGGTTTGGAATAACAGCATCTTTTATAAAAGATATTTCTGCTTTTGAATCGCACCGAGCCATGTTTACTCTTGGGTTAAATCGTTCAAAATATTTTTAAGCTTTTCGGGGTCAACCTCACGGTAATACTCATCGTTAATGGAAATCACTGGGCCATGGTCACATGCACCCATGCAGGTTACCACCTCAAGGCTAAACTGACCATTCCGGGTTGTTTGGCCATTTTTCAGCTTCAAATTATCCTCAAGGTAAACCATATTCCATTTGGCACCCTTTAGCCTACACGAGGTGCCATTACAAAGGCAGATATGATTTTTCCCCTTAGCTTCAAACTTAAACTGGTTATAGAATGTGGCTAAGCCATAAATTTTGGAAGTAGGCATGTTTAACTTTCGCCCTACCAGAACAATTGCTTCCTCGTTCAGACTTCCCAACTCGTTTTGAATATCCTGTAGAATTGGGATAAGGCTATCGGAACCTAAGTAGCTGTAGCGTTCTAGAATCTCCTCAATTTTCTCGGCGTTTGACATAGCTTTAAAGTAAGGTAGTAATTAGAACCATAGTTAACCCACCATTCTAATTCATCTGTTAAACAACTAACAGAGACATATCTTTTTAGTAATCAAATTATTACAACAAATAAAATCTTGTTAATCACGGAACAATTTAATAAAACATTACAAAAATTGTTCGCCTAATACCAATATTTTATCTATTTAAAACGATTACAGATAAGTGATTTGATTTAAAAAATGATTAAATTTCAGGCATAATTTGTAAACCAAACCCTATCTTAGCTTTTTGAAATAGTGTTATACCAATAACATTAAGATGAGTAAACGAGCCGAATTAATTATATGTTTGGGTAGTTCCTGCTTTGCAAGGGGTAATAAGGCCACACTCAAGGCAATAATGAAATTTTTGGACGATCACGATTTGAAAGACAAGGTAAACTTCCACGGGGGACATTGTTTTGGTAACTGCGCCGAAGGTCCTAACATCTCTATTAACGGTAAAATTTATACCGGGGTTGATGAAAATGGAATTATTGACATTCTTACAAATGAGTTACTTTAAGGAGACTTATGTCACAACTGTTTAGAATAGACGAGCAAACCTGTATTAACTGCTACGCATGCGTTAGGGTTTGTCCTGTAAAAGCCATTGAGGTGAAGGCAGGCCAAAACTACGCTCGAATAATTGATAGCAGATGTGTAGGATGTGGGAGCTGTTTAAATATTTGTCCGGTTAATGCCGTAAGCTATAGATCCTCAAAAAAGGAGGTTTTGGAACTACTTAAAGGCGACGAACCTGTTGCGGCTATTTGTTCCCCAAGTATTTCGGGTGAATTTGCTGATATCACCGATTATCGTAAGTTTGTACAGATGATTAAGCAGCTAGGTTTTACCTACGTTTGCGAGGTAACTTTTGGGGTTGACCTGGTTGCGCGGGAATACAAAAAGCTTTTCGAAGATTTTAAAGGCAAGTACTTTATTACCAGCATGTGTCCGGTGGTGGTGTCGATGGTTGAGAAATACCACCCCGAGATTGCTCAAAACCTTGCCCCCATAATCTCCCCAGTTGTGGCTACAGCCATGGCGGTTAGGAAAGAGTATGGCTCTAACGTTAGAGTAGTTCTTATTGGCCCATGTATCCAAAGCAAAGAAGAAATTAGGCATTACGACGACGAAAGAAGAATTGATGAGAATCTCACATTTGTTGAGTTAAGGGAACTTTTTGAGGAGTTTAACATCAAGGAGAGCAATTTGGAATACTCCGAATTTGACGAGCCAATTGGATATAAGGGTTCATTGTTCCCAATTGGGCGGGGTATACTGCAAGCTGTAGATATTAGCGAGGATCTGCTCACCGGTACAGTAATCAGCACCAATGGTCCAAATAACACCTTACAAGCCCTTGAGCAGTTTGAAACCAGCATCGATCTGATAAACAGGCATTTCAATCTTTTCTACTGTGAAGGTTGCTTGATGGGGCCTGGAACCTCACGAGGTGGGAAAAAGTTCATCAGGCGAACAATGGTGGTTAACTACGCTAACAAGCGATTAAAAACCTTTGATCGCGAAAAATGGGAAAAAAATATCGCAAAAAATAGTCTTGGGAATTTCTCAAGGGGTTTCACAATTGATGACCAACGCCTTCCTACACCCAACGAGCATAAACTTGAAGAGGTTTTAAAGGTGATTGACAAAGAGTTTGTTGGGCGCGATTCGGGGTGCGAGGCATGTGGATACTCCTCGTGCTACGATTTTGCCTCGGCTGTAGCATCGGGGCTTGCCCATACTGATATGTGCTTGAACTTTACCCTTAAAAAGCGCCAGGAATACATAAAAACCTTACAGGCCACTAACGAAAAACTCGCAAAAACCCAGGAAGCCCTTAGGGAGTCAGAAAAGAAAGCTAGAACCGAGCAAGAGGCAGCCCGGGAAGCTACTGAAACCATTACCGCCATGCTTAAAAAACTGCCTTCGGCAGTAGTGCTTATCGACAAGAAAATGAAAATACTCCAGAGCAATCAGAGTTTTATTGATCTGTTGGGCGACGATGCTTTGGAGATTAATGAGATAATCCCCGGACTTGTTGGTGCCGACCTTAAAACCCTGCTCCCATACAACATCCATAACCTTTTTACCAGCGTGCTCCAAAATAACACTGATATCCTGAACCGCGATGTGATGTACAAGGATAAGCTGCTTAACCTTTCAGTATTCACCATTAAACCCAACAGCATTGTTGGGGCAGTTATCCGCGATATGTATGCCCCAGAGGTTCAGAAGGAGGAGGTTATTAAACGAATTACCGAAGTTATTGATAAAAACCTAGCCATGGTACAAAACATCGGATTCCTGCTGGGCGAAGGGGCGTCGGAAACCGAAAAGATGCTCAACTCAATCATAAAAACATACCGCGAGGGAAAAAATAACGACGATAAAGCATAGTAACCTAAAACCATGTCGAGTAAATTTTTCATAGAGGTAAACTGCCAGCAAAAGAATCACGACGAGGAGCGTATTTGTGGCGACGTTTTCTACTCGCGCAGGTTACAGGATGAGGAGCGCACCATAATTGTGCTATCCGATGGCATGGGGCATGGTGTTAAGGCAAACGTACTGGCCACCCTCACATCTACTATGGCACTTAACTTCACCATAGAGCATAAGGAAGTTAACACCATTGCTGAAATTATTATGAATACCCTTCCGGTTTGCTCAGTCCGCAAAATGAGTTACTCTACATTTTCCATTGTTGATATTGACCACAACGGTGAAACTCGCATACTGGAATACGACAACCCTCAATGCCTGATCATGCGCGGAACCGAGGAACTTGAACCCGAGTGGCAATGCATAATTCTTAACAGCGAAAAAAATGCCGGTAAGGAGTTAAAGTTCTGCTCGTTTGTTCCGCAAAAGGAAGACCGAATAATCCTTTGGACCGATGGAGTTGCTCAATCCGGGCTGGGCTCAGCCGATTACCCTTTCGGCTGGGGCGACGAGGCGCGCGAATTTGTGAAACGAATGGTTAAAAACGAACCCGATATTTCGGCCCGGAAGCTAAGCACCAAGGTGGTAAATATGGCCAGCCTAAACGATGGATATCATCCAAAGGATGATACCTCGTGTGTAACAATATACTTCCGTAACCCCAGAAAACTCCTTATTTGCACTGGCCCACCGTACGAAAAGGAGAACGACACCAAGCTTGCCAAGATTTTTGACACCTTTGAGGGGAAAAAGGCAATTTGCGGAGCTACCACCGTTGATATCATTGCCAGGGAGCTAAAACGAAGTGTTGAGGATAGCTTAGAATTTACCGATCCTGATTTACCTCCAATTAGCCAAATGGAGGGAGCCGATCTTGTTACCGAAGGTATTTTAACCCTTAGCAAGGTTAACACCATTCTTGAATCGTATAACGAGAACACAAACCTTGGCAAAGGCCCTGCCGATGAACTTGTTAAACTTATTTTGGAAAGCGATAGCATTGAATTTGTGATTGGCACCTGTATAAACGTTGCACACCAGGACCCAAACTTGCCTGTTGAACTTGAAATACGACGGACTGTGGTAAAGCGAATTGCCAATATACTTCAGGATAAGTTCTTAAAGGAGGTTAAACTCCAGTTCCTATAGAAGGTTTAGGCTGCTTTTACCATTTTTGGAATATCAGTATTTTAACATAACAAGCAAATAATTAGTTCAACTGTTGACTTTTACCAACATTTTTACAATATTTACGTTAAAATCATTGTTAATCCTTAAAACTATGCGCAGCTTTAGGTTTTGCCTCTTGAACATGCTTATTGCTACTTACTTTTCAGCTGTAAGTTACGGCCAGGATTGGAATGCAATTTTCACTCTGGAAACCGATGCTGAATACTACATGGCTGAGGGAAACTTTTCTAAGGCAGCCGATACCTATGTAAAAGCCCTAAAAAAATTTCCTGAAAGTGCCAACCTTAAATTTAAAATAGGATACTGCTTGCTCAAAACCCCCGACAGAAAATCGGAAGCCATTAGCTACCTTGAAGAGGCTGTAATGAAAATTTCGGATAAATATGATGCTAAATCGCTAAAGGAGCCCAACGCACCCCCCGAAGCCCTTTATCAGCTTGGTATGTCATACATGTATCAAAATGATTTTGACAATGCGCTAAAATCGTTCAGAGAGTATCAGGGTTACATTAAACCTAAAGATGAACAGGCCAAACTCATGGCCGAGCATGCAATAGCAAGCTGCGAGAATGCAAAGAAATTTCAAAAAAGCCCAATAGGCATTAAATACAACCGGTTAGGTCCTGATTTCAATAATGAAAACGACAACTTTAATGCTGTGGTATCGGGCGATGGTAGCACGCTTGCTTACACTACCCGCACCTCCACAGGGAATAAAATATTTGTTGCCAAAAAAGGGGAGGATGGCTTGTGGGCTAAACCGGTTGATATAACCCGCAACCTGGGTAGTAAAAACCTGACCACATCATACCTATCGTATGAGGGAACTGAACTTTACCTCATAGAGAATGACCCTAGAAATTCGGAAATTGTAGTAAGTTTTTTACAGAAACGAAAATGGTCATCGCCCGTAAAGGCGGCCAAACCCATTAACTCAAAGTTCAACGAAACCCATGTTTGCGTTACCCGCGATGGGAATACCGTCTACTTTACTAGCGACCGCAAGGGCGGTCAGGGTGGATACGACATATGGGTTTCAACAATCAATAACGGCAGATGGAGCGACCCCATAAACCTTGGCCCCAACGTTAACACCCCTTTCGATGAGGCAACCCCATTCCTCTCACCCGATGAAAAGTATCTTTTTTTCAGCTCACAGGGGCACAATACCATGGGCGGATTCGATGTGTTTTTTACCAACCTACAAGGAAGTCCTAATGTTAAGAATGCAGGGTATCCTTTAAATACTACCGACGACGAAATCTTTTACTTTCCAACCAGCTTATCATCGGGTTATATTGCAAAATTCAGTCCCGATGGTTTTGGGAAACTTGACATTGCCGAGGTTGAAATAATTCCCATGGTTGATGTTAAGCTTAACCTCATGCTTGCCGACAATGCTCCTCTGGATAAATACTACAACGTTAACGTTACAAATAATTCTACTGGTGAGGTAGTAGAAAAACAGTCAGTAAAAGGTAAAACACAGCTTAGCCTAAAGGTAAAACCCGGCGATTATACTGTAACTGCACAGGGCGAAGGCTTTGAGGAAACTAAAACCCCACTTAGTATTCCAGCCAAGCCCGATAAATCGGAATACCAGGCAAGCCTAATGTTAAACCCGAGAGTAGTTCAGCAGCCCGTTGCCCAGCTTGACCCCCCCAAGGAAGAACCTAAGCCCGAAGTAAAACCTGAGGTAAAACCAGAACCCAAGCCTGAAGTAAAACCCGAGGCTAGAGCTACCGATAAACCTAAGGCTGTTGAACCCGAACCCCAAAAAGAACCGGTTGTAAAGCAAACCCCAAAAAAGGAAACAAAAGCTGAAGTTGAAAAGCCAAAGCCTGAACCAAAGCCTGCTAAGGCTTTGCCCCCAACCCCTCCCCCAACAGCAGCGCCAACACCCAGAATGGACTTCAATAAAACCTCAGCAACAAGAACTCTGGCAAAACCAACATACTCTGTGCAATTAATGGCCTCACTATATCCAGTTGACTATAATTACTTTAAGCTCGACAGCATTAGCGTAACCATTTCGCCCGATGGTTACTATAGGTATAGTGTAGGAAATACTGATAATATCAAAGAGATTGAAGAACTACAGCAGAAGGTTCGTGCTCACGGCTATAGCAACGTTTGGGTAAGAATAAATCGGGAACATCCGGGATATACCATTCAATTCCTAGCATTACAGAAGCCTAAAAGCATAAAGCAGTTTACTGAATTTTCCGATGTAATGGTTTACCGTGGACACGATGGAGTGTATCGTTACTGTGTTGGAAAGTATTCCACACCCGAAGAAGCCTCTTCGGACCTAGCCAAGATTACTGGATTAGGCTATTCAGGGGCATTTGTCCGTGAACTAGGGAAATAAAAGTTCGGGGAGAAAGTATTAAGGCTGCCTAAATATTAGGCAGCCTTTATTATTTAACGAATTGAGGCCCGAAATGGAATTCGCAATGATAATGAAATATTTCGACCAGGATTATAAAGATCAACCTCCTTTAATGTTGACAAGTGATCAACATACTTTTTATCGAGTAAATTTTGAACTGTTAAGTTTACTTCAAGAGGTTGATTGCCCAACCTAAAACTACTCCCCATTGATAAGTTAACTAGTATATAATCTGGCGTAACTGTTTCATCTGGATCTATATTATTTTGGGCAAACGCATAGTTCATTGCTATCAGCAAGTATGGTTTACTTCCTAAACCAAACTTCTTTCCCATAAAACCAGTCTCAAAAGTTAGCTTATTAGCTGGAATAAAAGGGAGGTATTCTCCATTACGTTTCTTGCCAATCACCATAGAATAATTAGTTTTAAAATGGAGCCACTGAACCGATTTGGGGTGAAAATGAAGACCTAATTCACCTCCATACAAGTAAGCATCATCCTGCGAATACCGATACTCTGGTAAGCCTCCGTTCAATGCACCAGTGGGAGCAATGTAAATGTAATTTCCTATTGTATTAACAAAACCAGCAACATCAACTAAAAAGTTATCATTGTGATAATGAGCACTGACATCGTACTCAACAGATTTCTCAGGTTTAAGAGAAATGTTGCCAACTTCGTAGCGACCCTCATGGGGACCTTTTGATGTAAGTTCTGCTAGGTTTGGATTTCGGTAAGCAGCAGCGCCATTTGCTCGTATTAAAAAGTATTCATTTAATCTATAGGTTGCGCCAACAGAACCAGTAATATTATTATACTTTCTATCTACACTTGCTCTATACTCAGGTTCACTTGGAATACCAACCTCATTGGATTTAATTTGCTTTGCATCAAACCTCAATCCGGCTTGAAATCGAAACCTAGTAAATGAACGTTGTGCTAATCCAAAGATTGAGTATCCTGAACTAAATGCATTGGGAAGAAGTATGGTTTCGCGGTTATTGATGTTTCTATTCCATTGGTTTACACCCTGTGCACCTAAAATGTAATCGTTGCCTGGCTTTGAAGGAAACAATACCTTAGCCTCGTAAATTAAAGTTGTTAGACGCATTTGTAATTCGTACTCATTTGGGTTACCTATATGGGCAAGTTCGGTTGATTGCAACGAAGTATTAAAATCGACCTTTGTTTTACCCAAAAAGATTTTGGACTGCTGGGAAACCAAATGGGTACCAAACTGCTGGTAATAAACTGAGGGTTTTCGTCCCCGACTGGCAATTAAATCAATGGCTTCCTCTTCCACCAGTCCTAGCTTTTGCATGTTGTAGTCATAATAAATGTTTGTTGACAACATTTTGCCATTAAAACCTCCATTGAGTTTAACCGAATGCTCATAAAATCTGGAGTTTGGAACAAACTCTCCCCCACCCTGCAGGTAATCGGAATGAGTTTTTTGACCTACCCGTATTCCTCCATGAAACTGAACATCAGAAACTTTGAATCCTAAATTATTGACCATACCCAAAGAATTTGAGAATAGTTGCAAGTTATAGTCTCCCTCCAGCTTTCCAACAGCAGCAGGTCGCTCTTTAATAAAGTTAAGTACCCCACCTATGGCATCGGAACCAAAAAGTAGTGAGGCTGGTCCTTTTATGACCTCAACCGTCTCAATACCAAACTCATCGATTCCTAATGGGTGATGGTTTGAATACTGATAATTTTCGAATCGAACGCCATTGTTGAGCACCAAAACATCGTTCATGGATAGACCCCTGATAACGGGTTTAGTAACACCATTCCCTTTACTTATCATGTCGATTCCAGGCACCGTAGTAAGCATCTCCATAAAATTCGGCGATTTCATCAAGTGATGCTCATTTAACCTCAGAACTTCAATCTTAACTGCATTCTGGTGCTGTGTTGTACTATATCCAGAGGATACAACCACCCCTTCGGTCTCAATACTTGCAGGAGTAAGAACAACATCTAATTCGAATTGTGCCCCCCCTAAAATAACCGGTACAATTTGATTAGCATATCCAATATACGAAATCTGAATATCAAACTTCCCGTTTGGTAAACCCGTAAGTTCAAATTCTCCGCTTGAATTTGTTGAGGTACCTTTTACTAACATCGGAATAAAAACATTTGCTCCCTCAAGGGGAACCTTGTTCTCATTGTATACTATTCCTCTTACAATATTTTGCGCCAAAACATTATTTCCAAGGACAAATAATAATATAATAAGTAACTTTATTAATCTCATGTCAAAATAGTTTTACTAGTTTATTTATTTACTTCTTTAAACTAAACAACTTTTAAACTGGCATGATACCGGTATATCAATTAGATTATATAAATACTTCATATGCGATTACAACATAACAATCAATGTTATATCATAATACATCCAATACAGGTAATCATTGATTACTTGCTTAAATTATAACCCCAATATGTTAAAATGAAAGATTACTAGAAGATATTAAATGGTGGCGCACGTATTTTTATTAATTCAAAACTATCAATACCAACATTGGGTGCTATTAAATCCGATATTTCTGAACTAATATTTAAATAAATCTCAACCTTAGGTAAAACAACTTGAGGGTCAAAAGCTATTAACTCATACTGAAAAACTAAACATTTATCGTGGTAATGAGTAATATTTATTGATGAATTATGGTGCTCATTTTCATGGTTATGATGATGAAATAGTGAATCGCCTATCTTTGAAACAATAGGTAGCAGAAAAAGTGTCAGAAGAATAAGGGAATGTTTTGTATTGCCCTTTTTCATTAAATAGATATATTTATCTTAAAACCTACCAAAAATCGATTTGTTCAATTACTATTCCTCAACAGTAAGCTCATTACCGCCTTTTACAAGCACATTTGAAAGGGTTGAATCAAATACTTGAACAATGGTGTCCTGAATTAACCCAACCTGTATAGGAACTTTTTTAAAAAAGTAGCTTAGTGAATCGCTCCCATTCAGGGTGTAAACCATATGCCCAGTCTCAATTTCATGCAATGCTGTTCTTGGCAGTGCCCAGCCCTCAATAAAATTGGTGAAAACCTTAGCTGAAACCCTTGTGCCACTTATCAAAACTAAATTTGCAGGTAAACTTATGGATGCAAAACACTCAACAGCCTTATTTTCAGTGTTGGCATCGAGCCCAACAGAAATAACGCTTCCATAAGCCTTTCCACCTCCAGGCAAACTAATTTCAACTTTTTGTCCGGGTTTTATTGAGTTCACTTGGTTCAGAAAAATAAAAAACTTTAATAGTAAGCTTTGGGTATTAATTACTTCGGCCAAGGGCTCATAGGTTGTTACGGGCTTACCAATTGATGTTTCTACCCTAGCAACTGTGCCCTCAATAGGGGAAACCAGGTATGCCTCGTTTGAAAATTCTCCTTTAATTATTTCATCTGGATTTAGCCCTAACTTACCAAGCAAAATCCGGTGGGAGTGTAGCTTGGCATCAAGAATTCGGTATTCGCTTTCGGCTTGCAAGAGTTCTTTATGCGAGGCTATTCCCTCCTTTGATAGTTGTGATATCCTTTCAAAATTAGCCTTTGCTATTCTATGCTGATTGTAGGTTTCAACAAACAAGGTTTGAGTATTTAAAATCTCAGGTCCGTCTATTGCAATAAGCGCTTGACCCTTCTTTACTACTGACGATGGGACTACTTTCACAGACTTAATCAATCCACCAATGGGTGAGGTAACGTAAGCTTTGGCATTGGGGCTTGGTTCAATAACCCCTTGAACGGCAATTTCGCTGGCAAATTTTACCATTGTAGGATTACCAATTGCCATATTCATTGCTTTAAACTGCTCAACAGAAATTTCAACCAAGCTATCGGTTGGCTGATTTTCATTGCTTTTATTATTTTTTCCAGAGCAAGACAGTAGCAATACTCCAACAGTTATAAATAATAAAATATTAATCTTCATAATACCTCAACTTAAAAACATTTAACTTTTAAACCTTACATAGTTACTTGCGAAAAAGAGTCCAAAACTTTACTCCATTAAAACGTTCAAATACTGCGTAAAGTAGTGGAAGCGCTATCATGGTAAGTAAAGTAGAAGTAATGAGTCCACCTATTACAACCGATGCAAGGGGGCGTTGCACCTCGGCACCAGCCGATGTAGATATAGCCATGGGCAAAAAGCCCATAGCCGCAGCCGAAGCGGTAAGCAAAACGGGTCTTAACCTATCGCGGGTTGCTCTCATTATGCGTTCCCTCAAATTTTCTACTCCCTCATCTTTTAGCTCCTTAAGATGTTCAATCAGCACTATTCCGTTAAGAACTGCAACCCCAAAGAGTGCAATAAAACCAACCGCAGCCGAAATGCTAAAGGGCATTCCCCTAAACCATAGCATCAATATTCCGCCTATTACAGAAAGGGGCACCGCGGTATATACCAAGATAGCATCCTTAAGCGATTGAAAAGCAAAGTGAAGGAAAATAAAAATTAAAGCCAAGGCTACCGGAACAGCCACTAACAATCGCTTGCGAGCATTTCGAAGATTCTCAAACTGACCGCCATACTCAACATAATAACCAGCAGGCAACCTAAGCTTACTGTCGAGAATTTTCTGTATGTCATTAACAACCGATTCCAGGTCGCGATTACGAACATTAACACTTACTACAACCCTGCGATGAGTATTATCGCGGGAAATTTTTGCGGGGCCCTTGGAATATTCAACTTGAGCCAGTTCACCCAAAGGCACTAATCCCCCACCAGGAACCGATACCAAAAGATTTTTTACATTGTCAATATCATATCTATAGCTATCGGCTAACCTAACTACCAAATCAAAACGCTTTTCGCCCTCAAAAATATTACCAGCTGTTGCCCCTGCAAATGCTGCCGAAACCACTTTGTTAAGCTCTGCAACCGATATACCATAAACCGAAAGTTTATCGCGATTATACCTGATGCTAATTTGGGGTAAGCCTGCAGTTTTATCCATTATGATATCGGCAGCCCCGGGTACACCATCAATAAGTTTTGTAACCTCAATTGCTTTGGTATTAAGCACACCCAAATCCTCGCCAAAAATTTTTATAGCCAAGTCAGCTCTAACACCTGTTATTAACTCATTAAAGCGCATCTCAATGGGCTGGGTAAACTCATACTCTACATTTGGGATTACCGAGAGTGCCTCCTTAAACCGGTTAGCAAGTTCCTCCTTGCTTTTAGCGCTAACCCAATACTTTTTGGGTTTAAGTTTGATTATCATATCAATTTCTTCCATCGACATGGGGTCGGTGGGCACCTCGGCTGCACCAATTCTACTCACAATCTTATCGACCTCAGGAAATTTCTCAATCAGAATCTTTTCCATCATGGTGGTTAGCTCTGTGGTTCGGGTTAATGAGGTTCCCGTTTTTAGCACAGGCTGAATAACAAAATCGCCCTCATCGAGTGTTGGAACAAACTCTGCACCAAGGCGGGTGAAAACCCAACCGGAAAAAAGCAACATGGCAAAGGCTAAACCCAACACCCATCGTTTATGATTATATGCCCATTCAATTACAGGTTTATAGGAGGAATGCAGCAACCACATAACCCATCGGGTAACAGCCCAATTACTTTTCTGCGGACGCAGAAAAAGGGATGCAGCCACGGGTAACCATGTAAACCCAAAAAACATAGCCCCTAGCAACGCAAAGCTAAACGACAAGGCCATTGGCCTGAACATCTTTCCTTCAACTCCTGCAAGCGAAAGGATTGGGATAAATACTATAAGAATGATGATTTGCCCAAATATTGCCGAGTTCATCATTTTTGATGCGCCCTGGAACGAGATGGTATCAAAAATTTTCTTACGCTCTGTGTTTTCAATACCAGTAATTTCATTGGACCTCAGCGTGAGCTTCATTACAATGAATTCAACAATAATTACAGCCCCATCTATAATAATTCCAAAGTCAAGCGCGCCAAGGCTCATCAGGTTGGCATCGATACCAAAGATATACATTGCTGATATGGTGAATAGCAATGCCAGTGGAATAAGCGATGAAATCACCAGTGCGGCCCTTAAATTCCCGAGTATCAGTAAAACCACCAGGAAAACTATCAAGCAGCCAAATATCAGGTTCTCAAGTATAGTGTTAGTAGTTTTTGAGATTAACTCGCTGCGTTCCACAATGGGGTTAATATAAACCCCCTCGGGTAAATGCTTTTGTACCTCGGCAACACGCTGCTTAACCGCTTCAATCACTTTATTAGAGTTAGCGTTTTTAAGCATCATTATTTGCCCCATAACCTTTTCGCCCTGACCATTTGCAGTAATGGCACCAAACCTGTTGGCATGCCCCTCCTGTACCTTTGCCACATCGGCAATACGAATTGCCACTCCATTGATTGTAGAAATTGGAATTTGCTCAATATCAGCAAGTGACTTCAGTAACCCCTCGCCGCGAACAAAGAAACTTTGATTATCGCGCTCAATGTAAGCACCACCGGCTACGCCGTTGTTTTGTTCCAAAGCGTTAAGAACATCAATAATAGACACTCCATACTGGGCTAGCTTTTGCGGATCGACAGCCACCTCATACTGTTTGAGGTATCCACCCCAGGTATTCACCTCAACAACACCAGGAATGCCGGATAGTTGACGTTTTACAAACCAATCCTGAATGGTTCTTAGGTCGGTGGTGGTGTACCAGGTCTCATATCCGGGCTTTACGTCGAGCACATACTGGTAAATCTCACCCAAACCGGTTGAGATTGGTCCCATGTCAGGTTCACCAAAGCCTTCCGGAATATTGGCTGCTGCTGCTTTAAGCTTTTCAGCTATTAACTGCCGGGGCAGGTAAGTTCCCAGATTCTCCTCAAACACAATGGTTACAACAGATAAGCCAAATTTTGAAATCGATCGTATCTCTTTCACTCCCGGAAGATTTGACATCTCGAGCTCAACCGGGTAGGTGATGAACTGCTCAACGTCCTGGGTCGATAGGTTTCGACTGGTGGTTATAACCTGAACCTGGTTATTGGTAATATCGGGAACTGCACCAACAGGGATTTGGGTTAAAGCATAAACACCAAATAGCGCTATGGTTAGAGTTAGTAAGATTATAATCAGCTTGCTGTTAATACTAAATCTAATAATCCTTTCAATCATATTAATAAATATATTAACTTATATAGATTAAACAATATATCTTTTAAAATGGTTCAAAAAGGCATTATTAAACCTTTATTCCCATAACTAGAACATCGTCAGTTTGCTCACTAAAACCTCGCCACTGATCAAAGGTAATGGATAGCAACTGCTCAATGTATGTATGGGGTTGCTGGTTGTTCTCAACCAGTAAACTCTTAAGACGTGCCGACGAGAATTTTTGTCCCGTTTCAGCCCCAAACTGATCGCAAAAGCCATCGGTGAATGCAAAAATCAGATCGTTCTTTGAGAGTTTTACCCGTTGATTATTGTAAACTACCTTTTCCTTATCCCACCCTATGCGGTAGATATCAGGTTTTAATTTTACCACCTCCCCACCGCTGATGTAGTAAAGGGGTAGCTTAGCTCCGCTAAAATCTAACTCCAATGTATGATGGTTGAAAATAGCCAAGGCTATCTCCATGCCATCGTGAATGCTTTTTTGCGACTGGGTAAAGAACTCAACAACGTGAGTGTTGGTAATGGTGAGAATCCGGGCGGGATTCTGATAATCACACTCCCTAACTGCATTCCTAAGAGCATTCTCGCAAATAACACTGACAATGGCACCGGGAACGCCATGCCCTGTACAATCGGCCACAGCAAAAACCGATACGTTTTTATTGTGACAAAACCAGTAAAAATCGCCACTAACAAAATCCTTGGGACGGTAAAAGATAAAGGCATCGTTAAAATATTTCTTAAAATCATCCACACTAGGCAACATTGATGTTTGTAAAAACTTTGCATACATAATACTATCCATTATCTGCCTGTTCTTATCATCAACAATATCGAGCTGTTCCCTAAGTTCAACGGTGCGCTGTTCAACCATAGCTTCAAGTTCCTCTTGCCTTTCCTTTAAATACTGTATCCTACGATTCACATACCAGTAAATTAACAACCCAATGGCAATGATTGATAAAAGCCTAAACCACCATGTTGCCCAGAACGGGGGAGCAATATATATTGGCATCGATATAACCTCGCCCGACCAAATGCCATCGCTATTGGCTGCTTTCAGGTGTAAACGATAAGTTTTCCCGGGCTGTAGGTTACTATAAACCGCCTGCCGGTTCTTGCTCTCAACCCAACTGTTATCCAAACCTTCCAAAAACCAGGCATACTTTACACCCTGTGGGTTTTTAAAGCTAACACCCGCAAATTCAAAGGTTAAATGGTTTTGCCAGTAACTAAGTTTTAGCTGTGAAGGGAGTCCGGTGAACTCATCAATGTCAGAGGCATAATCGGCCCAAGGGGTGGGTTGCGAGCGTAGGAGTAAATTGGTAATGCTCACCTTTGGGGGAATGTTATTAATTTTATCGAGGCTCTTCTGGTAATGGGCAAGTCCGCCGTTTGTGGCTATCCAAAAGCCATCATCTCCATCGGCTAACACGCCATTTAGGTTGATTTCTAAATCGGGCAAACCCTCGCTGGAGCCATAATGCCTCAAATCTATTTTTCCCTTGCTATACTCTGAGAGGCTAAGCCTATCCAATCCCAGGTTGGTTCCAATCCAAAGGTAATCGCTATCGGCATAGAGTACGTAAATCAGATTTGATGAAACACCATCGGTCTCCTTAATCTGCTTTATGTTTGAACCATCATAGTGAAAAACCCCGCTATTCCGTGTTCCAAACCATATGTCACCCTTAAAATCTTGTGCTATTGTTGATATTTCAGCGTTTTTATCGATACCAGTAAACTTAAAGGGTTTGTCGTTCTCAATAAAGAAAACACCGTTGAACCGAGTTCCTACCCACATTCGCTTTCTTAAAGTATCTATCTGTAACTTTTGGACAAAAACGCCTCCTGTATCGCTATCAAAAAGGGGGAAATGGCTGAAATGAATTCCATCATTTGCATAAAACAACCCCTTAGATGAGGCTACCCAAATCCTTTGTTGCCGGTCCTCGGCTATATCGTCAATTCTAACCCTATCATGTGGAAGCAATGGAAGCCTATTAAAGGAATAGCCTAAAGTGGAATTTACATAAGTTGCAAGGTTTAACCCGGCATTGCTTGTACCAACATAAATTTTCCTGCTGGACGATTCGAATATCTTGCCTACGTAGTTATCAGGAAGTCCATTTTTAGTGGAATACTGGTAAATCCTGGTAGGGCTAATAACTGATAAACCCTCACCAATGGTTCCTGCCCATAAAGTACCATCACTTACCCTGCAAATCCCCCATATTTTATTGCCAATTAAACCATCGTTGGCAGTAAGGCAGGTAAATGCTTCACCTTTTAGGATTGCGATGCCATTATTAGTTAAAATCCAAATGTTATACTCATGGTCAACGTATAGCTTTGAGGGGATATCGGGCAAGCCATTCTTAACACCTAACGTTCGGTTAAAACTTTCATCTTCAAGGTCAAAAGCATGGATTGAAACCTCATCAGACCCTTTAAGCTTTCCGTTACACCAAATCTTACTGCCAATACAAACAAGCTTTAAAATATCGATCCTACTGGCATACGGGTTATTTACTTTAACTGGTTTATCATCTACTAGCCTATATAGCCCATTACTGGTAGCCACAAAAACATCGCCATTTGCATTTTCACTACATGCATTAACATAAACCGAGGGTTCAAACGTTAAAGGGTTGAAGGATTCGTTATTCAACTTGTAAAGAGTTCCCTTATGCCCTACATATACCTTGTTTAAAGTGGATTGAAAAACAAAATCGGTTAAAGGCCTGTCCTGAAAGATAGGACTTAATGCAACGTTTAAGTTGACCGGTAGTGAGTACCGAATAATATCAAATTTTTCCTTGCTAAAAGCAACCCTGAACACACCCCTATTGCTTAAAACCCAAACCCCATTGCTTGATTTACCAAGTGAGGCAACTTCGCCAATTGTATCTTTGGAAATTGTTAAAATCCTATTACCCCTAACCATGTTTAATCCCAATGATGAGCTTGCCCAGATATTGCCTTCGGCATCAACAGCAACATCGGTTAAGCGGGTATAGTTGAGCCCGTCCCTTGTAGTCAGGTATTTAAACTCAAATCCATTGTAGTTACAAAGACCTCCTCCGGTTGACAACCATACTTTCCCCTGGGTATCCTGATCAATACCAGTAACCAAGGAATGCAGCAAGCCATTTTTTAGACCAATGATTTCAATATTGTATCGCTGTGCAAACGACACAACCGACAGGCTGAGTAGAGATAAAACTATTGTAAAACGCATTAAATGATAGGCTTAAAATTTAATCCATTAAATTTATGAAATTGAAGAATTTATTCCTATTACTTACATAAAAATCTGACTAAAAAATAGTAATTGCTAAATTTGCAGCACTAAACGAAGGAAATGGAAAGAGTTGTAGTAGGCCTTTCGGGTGGTGTAGATTCAAGCGTTGCCGCTTATCTATTAAAGCAGCAAGGCTACGAGGTTATTGGGATGTTCATGAAAAACTGGCACGATACCACGGGTGTACTTAAGGGCGATTGCCCTTTTGACGATGATAAACAATTTGCTGAGATGGTTGCCCGTAAACTTAATATCCCTTTTGAGTTTGTAGACCTCAGCGACCAGTACCGCCAGCGCGTAGTAGATTACATGTTCAGCGAGTATTCCAAGGGTCGCACACCAAACCCCGATGTACTTTGCAACAGGGAAATAAAGTTTGATGCTTTTTTGGAAGCAGCCTTAAAACTTGGTGCAAAGTATGTGGCAACCGGGCATTACTGCAGAAAAGATACTATCACAAAAGATAACACTACTCTGTACCGCTTACTTGCCGGAGTTGATCCCAATAAGGATCAAAGTTACTTTCTGTGCCAGCTAAACCAGCAACAGCTGAGTAAAGCGCTCTTTCCGATTGGTCATTTGCATAAGCCCGAGGTTAGGAAAATTGCAGCTGAACTTGGCCTTGCAACGGCAGAGCGGAAGGATTCGCAGGGAATATGCTTTGTAGGGAAGGTTGATTTGCCAGTGTTCCTGCAACAAAAGCTTAAAGCCAAAAAGGGGAAAATAGTTGAAATACCTGCCGAGTTTTACACCCGGTTGCCGAGTATTAATAGTAACGATTTAGCATCGCTCTCAAAACCATACGTCTATAAGTTTTCTGATGGCAAGGTGGTTGGCGAGCATCAGGGTGCTCACTTTTTTACTATTGGTCAGAGGAAAGGCTTGAATGTTGGCGGTAAGGCCGAACCCCTATTTGTTATAGCCACTGATATTGAGAATAACATTGTTTACGTTGGTATGGGGCAAAGCCACCCGGGGCTATACCGCTCCGGACTTTCCATGAACCCCAACGAGGTTCATTGGGTCCGCCCCGATTTAGCATTGCCCGCAGGGCAATCGTTGCAGGTTCTGGCTCGAATACGATACCGCCAACCCCTGCAGCAAGCCACCCTACATCACACCAATAATGCATACTACCTGATTTTTGATACCCCTCAACGAGGAGTAACAGCAGGGCAATTTGCAGCATGGTATATTGACGATGAGCTGATTGGCTCTGGGGTAATAGCGGAATAGTGGTTGAATATTTGACGAAATTTGATATATTTGTTCAAGGATTACCACAACCTAATAGTAAAAGCCTTGAACCGTCAACTTAGTTTCCTGATAGTAAATATTTTGCTGATAGTAAGTAGTTATACTTACTGTCAAAGTTCGCTTCTTATAAATAACTTTGAGAAAAAGGACTATCAGGCAGGAAATCAGAACTGGTCTATCATTGCTGGCGCGGACTTTTAGCCTGCGATAAATACTTCTTACGCTTTACTACCCTCGCTCCCGCTCGTTTTTAAACGCGTGCGGTATTCACAACTCTGCCCAACTGCTTTCAGTAAATGTAGTAAAAAATTCCCTGGTTCAGGCGGGTACAAAAAAAAATTTTTCCGGCTGTGGCGCAGCTGTTAGGCTTGGGCGGGTACCAATGAAAAAGCCCCGCGGGGTAATCCCGCGGGGCGTAAGGGGGGCGGC
>NZ_JBBFKU010000027.1:0-48127 GCF_037481895.1 Tenuifilum sp. | reverse complement strand
CATGACAATAGATTCTCGAACAACGAGCAACGAAGACCGCTTCCAGCCCCGTAGGGGCGTAATATTTGTAACTCCATGGCTACTCCAACTCTAAAGCGATGCACGCTATGACATTCCAAAGAGCAACACTGAAACGTTGCATCGCAACAGAAAAGAATGGCAAAGAGCGATGCAGAAAACCAATCAAAAATGGAATAAAGGAATGAAGAAACAAAGAGACGCTTTGACGGAGTCTATCCCGATAAGTCGAAACTCTGCATGACAGAGAGATGTTTCGCTAACAGCATGCCAAATAATCCAAACTAAACAACATGGTAAAATTTTTTTCAAACTAGCGAGTTCTGGATTATTCCCAGCGATGTTTCCGTTCCGGGTTAGCCATTCTTACAATTTTGGGGTAGAACTTGGCAAGCACACCTACAAGGTCAGATTGGTGTGCCATAACAGTATCAATATCCTTGTATGCCATTGGCGCCTCATCGAGCCCAGCACCTATAAGTTCCACTCCCCATTTCTCCAGAATGTAGTTAAGATCAGCCTGAGTAAACGTTTGTAGCGCTTTGCTTCTGGACATTTTTCGGCCTGCCCCATGCGATGCCGATGAAAGCGAAGCCGGATTACCCTTGCCTTTTATCACAAAGGCCGGATGAACCATTGAACCTGGAATAATTCCCAGTGAATTCGGATGTGCAGGCGTAGCGCCTTTCCGGTGAACGATGGCCTTACGGCCATCAGGGAGGCTCTCAAACCATGCAAAGTTATGGTGATTTTCAATCATTCTTATGGGACGTACATTCAGTTCACGGGCAACCTTTGCATGGATCTCATGGTGGTTAGCCGATGCGTAATCGCCAGCCAAATTCATGGCAAGCCAGTATTCCTGCCCTTCCTGGCTGTTCAAATCGAGCCAGGCCAAATGGCGGGCTTTGCCGGGTAGCTTCACCTTTTCCATGGCAAGTTTTGAATAGTAAAGAGCTATTTCGCTACCAAATCCCCGCGAACCTGAATGCGATAGCAATGCCAGGTACTTACCGGGTTCAAATCCAAGCAACGGGTCGAACTCTGTAATGCGCAATTCGCCCCATTCCACAAAGTGGTTACCGCCACCCGATGTTCCTAGCTGGCTGTAAGCCAGGTCGCGGAACTGCTTTATTACCTTTGTTGCCGACCATTCCTTTTTGTCAAAAAGTGAAGTGTCAATATGGTTTTTATTCTTACTTCCCACACCAAAAATGGTAGTTCGGAGTAGGATTTGGTTTAACATTTCACTTTTAGTACCTAAAACCTCAGGTTTAATCGGAAAAATCGACATACACATCCGGCAGGCAATATCAACTCCTACAGCATAGGGGATTACAACATTCCCTGTGGTGGCAAGCACTCCGCCAATTGGTAATCCGTATCCCTCGTGGGCATCTGCCATAAGTGCTCCTGCCAGGGCAATGGGCAAACTCATGGCATTTTCCATTTGTTCAATTGCTCCGGGTTCTATGCCATCGGCTCCATAAATGGTGTAGCCAATGGGCTTATGCAATGAAACCTCACCATGAAGTTCATTGCTTTTTGAATCGACACTGGTAATATTCTTAGCCTTAAGGTACTGGGTAAGTGTTTTAAACCGATTGTCGGTATCAATCACTTCGGGAGTTTCAACAGCGTTAATGATGTATTGCAGCAGTTCACCCTTTGTAACACGTTGGCTACGGAGTATTATGTTGGCTTCACGGCAAATAGCAGCAATATCGAAACTCCCTTTCGTTTTCAGGAAGTAAAGTTCTTTGGGTTTTAGCTTGCTCTTGCCCATTTTAAGTAGTATTCAGTGTTCCGTGTGCAGTGTTAAGAGGGAATTTAAGGATAAAGGATAAAGGATAAAGGATAAAGGATAAAGGATAAAGGTTTAGGATTCACTATCAACTATCAACCATCAACTATCAACCATCAACCGCCAACTATCAGCTTTACTTACCAAGCCATTTCGAACTCAAGGCTAAGGTTTTTCTCTTTTACCATTTTCCTCAAATTGATTAGCGCGTAACGCATACGCCCTAATGCTGTGTTAATGCTAACATTGGTAATCTCAGCAATCTCCTTAAAGCTAAGGTCGCCATAAAAGCGTAGCATGACTACCTCTCGCTGGTCATCGGGCAAAAAGTCGATAAGTGCTCGTACTTCGTACAACACGCGTTCATACACCAAGCGTTGTTCAACCGTGGCTTCGGCAAAACGCGGTGTGCTAAAAATATCCATCGGGAAATCGTTGTTGGACACTACGCGGTACTGCTTGTTTTGCCGGAACTGGTCAATAACCAGATTATGCGCAATGCGCATCAGCCACGAGCCAAAACGGTTAGTCTCGGAGTACTTACCTTCCTTAACCGATTTAATGGCCTTTATAAAGGTCTCCTGAAGTATGTCCTCGGCCAACTGGGGTTTTCGTACCATTAGCAGTATATAGGTATATACCTTACGTTCATACCTTTTATATAATACTTCAAGGGCTGAGTTATTGCCCGCAACAAAATCCGACAGAAGCTCGCAGTCGGAACGACTAGTAGTATTCACGGCTACCTCCTTAAATTTGGTTAGCGTGTAGAGCTTCTATCGATAGGCAAATGGTTTTGGGTGGTTAAACATTAATGCAATAATACAAATTATTACAGTTTAATGCAAATTTCTTTTAAATTTATACTAGGTTTAGGTGGAAAAGGTTACACGGGAGATGAAAAGAGAGTGAAGATAGAAGTAAATGGTTAAAGGAGGCTGGTGAACCGTGAACCGTGAGCCGTGAACCGTTAAACGTTAAACGGTGTCTAGTCATGATATGTCGGGATAGACAGTGCCGAGGAATCTCATTAAATAAGGGATGTAGACACAAAGAGATGCTTCGATGAGCTCAGCATGACATCAGGGCTAAATTCTCTTCTGCTAACAACCAACAACCATCAACTATCAACTAAACTGGTATCACAGAGTTACATAATGTAACACGTTGTTTCTCAGAATGGCAATCACGAACAAACATCAACTTTCATTTGTCATCCTGAGCGGCCTGTCCCGCCCTAGCGGGGAGCGAAGGATCTTGGACCGGCCTAATGAGATGTTTCGCTAACGCTCAACATGACAATAGTTTCAGGAATAACCTAGATGACCCCTCTAAATCTCCCCTGAGAGGGGAGACTTTAGCCCTGCAATTAGGTCTCCTAATTGCTTCACCCCTCTCCTGTCAGGAGAGGGGTGGGGGTGAGGTCGTTTTTCACGAACAACGAAAAACGAACAACGAGCAACGTTTCCAGCCCCGTAGGGGCGAAACATTTGTAACACAAAGGCTTAGCCTACGTGAAAAGCGATGCACGCTATGCAAATGCCAAAGAGCAAGGAGGAATCGTTGCATCGCAACAGGAAATCAATGCAAAGAGCAGCAGTAGTATCGAAAAGCAGGATAAAAGCTAAAGGACAAAGGATAAAGGATAAAGGATAAAGGACTTGCCTAGGGAAAAGGGATTTTAGATTCAAGATTCAAGATTATTCAAGAGCGTCTCCCATGATGTGGGATTATTATGTTTTTTGACACCTGATTTTTGATTCCTATTTACAAATTATATTCCAATTGATTAGGAGAGGGTTTTTACCGTGTTTTCAATTTTAATGGCGTTGATATACTTATCAATTACTTGAAGCAGCTCGTAGGCATCAATTGGTTTTGAAACATATGCCACACAGCCAGCCGCCATGCAATTCTCCCTATCGCCGGCCATTACGCAGGCGGTTTGTGCAATAATTGGAATATTGGGATTGTGTTCGTGTATGATTGTTGATGCCTGAATGCCATTCATGCCTTCAAGCTTGATATCCATTAGGATTAGATCAATTGAGTTATTGGTTTTGACAATATCAACAGCCTGTTGCCCATTAGTGGCAAAGTAAAGCTTAGCACCTGTTCGGCCTAAAAGGGCAGTAAGTAGAATGGAACTAGGTTTGTCGTCTTCTACTATTAAAATTTGTTTCCCTTTCCAGTTGAATTGTTCAAACGAGCCCATTTTGTTGTATTTGTAAACCAGGCTCAAGTTAAATTTTTGAAATAAGATGTGGAATAGAGAATTGCGGTTAATGTATGAAATGCGTGTTTTGGTTTACGAAAATGCTTATTTCGGGGTTGAAGTTAAAATTTTTGAAGCAATTATCGATTTTCCAGTGCCTTGAGCTGTTGAGGGGAGCCAGTGATTTTGAAAACCAGGTCGTTTTTTTGAACAATACATGCCTTGTTCCTACGGTCAATTTTAGTTAGATACTTCAGATTTATTATTGCTGAGCGGCTTACACGGAAAAAGGGATACTGAAGTAACTGCTGCTCCACATCTTTAAGAGAAACCGAGACAACCTCATCCTTTCGGGAATGTAAGTGAAGAACAGTATAGCTACCGCTTGCCTCGCACCAGATAATATCATCGGGATCAACAAAAAGAACCCCGTTGCGCATGTTAAACTTAAGTTTAGGAAACTCCTCAAGGTGCTCAAGCAGAAGCTCTGCTTTTGACTTATCGGTTTTGATGCCATTACGTTTTTTTTCACGGTAACGGGCAAGGGTATCATTTATATCGTCAATATCGATGGGTTTAAGCAGATAATCAAAAGCAGCATGCTTAATGGCTTTGATGGCAAACTGATTGTAGGCAGTTACAAATACAACTGTAGGGTTGTAAGGGGTATTGCGTAGCATTTGAATAAGATCAAACCCTGAACCCCCGGGCATTTCTATATCCAGAAAAATAATATCGGGATTATGTTGTTTAATTGATTCAAAGGCTTGTGTAATGTTTTCGCATTTGTCTAAAACCTTTACATCATCGCTACTTTTAAGTAGGAAATCAATCATATCCCTCGAGTTGGGCTCGTCATCAACGATTATAGTTGTAATGGCACTTGGCATTTCAGGTTATTTTTCTGTTATGTTTTTTAAATTAACAACCCTTTAATCAAAGATATAAAACATTTTTGGAATATAAACAAGGATAGTAGCAGATTTTTTTAGTTGATGGTTGATAGTTGATGGTTGATAGTTGATAGTTGATAGTGAAAACACTAAACACCAAACACTAAAAACCCCTGTACACTGCACCCTGTACACTGCACCCTATTCAACATATCCTTCGCTGCGCTCAGGATGACAGGGTAAGTTGATGGTTGACCGATTCCGTTTTACGGTTCACGGTTCACGGTTCACGGTTCACAGCTCACGAACCTCCCCTAGTTTTTCCTTAAATTCAATATCTAGTAAAATCCCATTTTAAATTGCCACATCCGACTAAATTGATTAGTTTTGCATCACAAAATCAAGCTAAAACAGAATAGTATATGAAGTTTTTTATTGACACAGCAAACCTTGATCAAATTCGCGAGGCAAATGATCTTGGCGTTCTTGATGGCGTTACTACCAACCCATCGTTGATGGCAAAGGAGAATATTCGTGGTGCTGAGAACATCAAAAAGCATTACGTAGACATTTGCAACATTGTAAAGGGCGATGTAAGCGCTGAGGTAATTGCAACCGATTATGAGGGGATGATACGTGAGGGTAAGGAGTTGGCTGCCTTGCATCCTCAAATAGTGGTAAAGGTTCCGTGTACCAAGGATGGCATTAAGGCCATCAAGTATTTCACCGATAATGGAATACGTACTAACTGTACTCTTGTGTTTTCAGTTGGACAGGCCTTACTTGCAGCCAAAGCAGGAGCAACATATGTTTCACCATTTATTGGTAGACTCGATGATGTATCGACCGATGGGGTTGAGCTAATCCGCAAAATTGTTGATGTTTACAATTACTACGAGTTTAGCACCCAGGTTTTAGCCGCATCAATCCGTCATACCATGCATATTATCCAGTGTCTTGAGGCTGGCGCCGATGTTGCTACTTGTCCGCTTAGTGCAATTCTTGGTTTACTTAACCACCCATTAACCGATATTGGTTTACAAAAGTTTTTAGATGACTATAAAAAGGTGAATGGCTAATGCCTGAATGCCTCTACATAACAATGCACCCCCAGAACCCCAACCCACGGGATATTGACCGAGTGGTTGCGGTTCTGCAACGGGGTGGTGTTGTTATCTATCCCACCGACACGGTTTACGGTATAGGTTGCGATATTACAAATGTAAAGTCAGTTGAACGGGTTATTAAGCTTAAAGGGCTTAAGCCCAAGGATGCCCATTTTTCATTTATATGTAAGGATTTAAGTAACATTGCCGACTTTGCAAAGGTTAGCAACCCTACATTTAAATTGATGAAAAAGAATTTACCCGGTCCATTTACATTTATCTTACCGGGTTTGCATAGGGTTCCCGATTACTTTTTGAGTAAACGGAAAACAGTTGGCATAAGAATACCCAATCACCAAATACCCTTGGAGTTGGTTGATAGGTTAGGCAATCCTATCCTGACAACATCGCTTAAGGATAGCGATGAGGTTGTAGAGTACACCACCGACCCTGAGCTCATTTATGAAAATTACAAGAACCTTGTAGATGTTGTTATCGATGGAGGTATTGGAGGAAATATCCCTTCAACCATTGTTGATTGCTCAGGCGATGAGCCTGTAATTCTTCGTGAAGGGCTTGGCGAACTGGTTTTCTAGATCATCATGCAAAAGGTATCCCTTGCAATTTTAGCTGGCGGCAAGTCGAGCCGTTTAGGGGGAATTGATAAAGCTCTTATTACGGTTGACGGGATTCCCTTAATAAGCAGAATTTACAATACATTTAGAGCTGAGGTTTCGGAGGTAATTGTAATTTCAAACAGTAACAGGACCTATCCCGTTGATGCACCCATTTTCCCTGATAAAATTCTAAATTGTGGGCCCCTTGGCGGTATCCATAGTGCTTTAACCAATGCTGCTAGCAGCTTGGTTTTAATAGTCTCTGTTGATATGCCATTTGCCAGTAAGGATATATTTCAGCAGCTACTGAACATCTACCAGCAAAGTAATGCCGAGGTTGTAGTCCCCAAACATGGCGATTTTCTGGAACCCTTGTTTGGGTTGTATAGCAAAACACTTGTTTCAAGAATTAACAGTATACTTTCCGACAAACAAGGACATCCAATAACAGAACTTTTAAGCCAGTCAAACACACAATACCTTGAGTTACCTGACGATTTTCAGACACGAATGTGGTTTTATAATATTAATACCCCCGATGACCTAAAGGCCTTAGAGCTATAATTTGTAACCTGCAAACAACCTTTGGTTCTCAACCGTTTGCGTTAAAATTTGTTGAATATTCAAATTTTACATTAACAAATTGTTCAATTTTAAGTACCTTTGTTTGGCTGAATTTTATGCTCACAATTCATAATAACTAACTTTAACTAGCTATGACAAAAATTAAAGTTGCAATCAATGGATTTGGACGAATTGGCCGCAACGTTTTTAAGATTGCGCTTGAGCGTCCCGAACTTGAAGTTGTAGGTATCAACGATTTAACCGATACTAAAACTCTTGCCCACCTGTTAAAGTACGATTCTACCCAGGGTCGCTATGAGGGTAAGGTAGAGTTTGATGCCGAAAACCTAATTGTAAACGGTAAAAAGTACAGGGTAACAGCTGAGCGTTCGCCCCTTAACATCAAGTGGAGCGAAACTCCCGATGTAGTTATTGAATCGACTGGTATTTTTACCAAGCGCGAAAGCGAGAAAGGCGGCTATGGCGACCATATCAAGAATGGCGCTAAAAAGGTAATTCTTTGCGTACCTGCAAAGGATGAAATTGATAGGATGATTGTGCTTGGCGTAAATGATGAGGCATTACAGCCAACTGACCAATGCGTATCCAATGCCAGCTGTACAACCAACTGCTTGGCTCCCGTTGTAAAGGTATTGAACGATGCTTTTGGTGTTGAGCGTGGTTTCATGAACACCATCCACTCATATACCAACGATCAACGTATTCTTGATGCCCCACACAGCGATTTGCGTCGTGCTCGTTCAGCAGCCGTTTCACAGATTCCTACCACTACTGGTGCTGCAAAGGCTGTAGGAAAAGTTATTCCAGAGCTGAAGGGTAAACTCGATGGTCTTGCTGTTCGCGTTCCAACCCCAACCGGTTCACTTGTTGATTTTGTAGCTGTGCTGAAAAAAGAGGTGACCAAGGAAGAGGTTAATGCTGCTATGAAAAAGGCTGCCGAAGGTCCTATGAAGGGTATTCTTGAGTACACTGAGGATCCTATTGTATCGGTTGATATTATCCACAACCCCCACTCATCAATTTTCGATGCTCAGAGCACAATGGTTATTGGCAACATGGTTAAAGTACTTTCATGGTACGATAACGAATGGGGATACTCAAACCGTGTGGTAGATCTAATTCATAAGCTATTTAAATAATAAGCGCTATAAGATTTGAAAAGGCTGCCTTCAAGCAGCCTTTTTTATTGATAGTTGATAGTTAAAATTCTGACATAATCAGTCAATATCATTTAGATAAAAAACAGACCCTCTTTTTGTCATAATGTTGTAGCGAAGGATATCGGGGCAACGGCAAGTGGGTGTAGAAGAGAAAAGAGATGTTTCGGCTGGGCTTAGTATGACAACAGTTTCACGAATCGAGCCACAGCAAGTATCACAGAGTTACACAGTGTAATACGGTGTTACACAGATTGTATGACGAGGCAATCACGAACAACGATACACGAACAACGAACAACGAACGCCGTTTCCAGCCCCGTAGGGGCTAAACATTTGTAACTCCATGGCTACTCCCACATGTATAGCGATGCACGCTATTGAATTCCAAAAAGCAAGGGTGAAGCTTTACATCGCAACGGAAAAGTATGGTAGAGAGCGATTACCTGAAAACCAATCAAAATATAATTAACAGATTTAAGGTAAAAAAAGATACTTCGGCAGCGATCAGCATAGCAAAGGGATATCTTGCTACCACACAATATGACAAATAGCCTTAACTAAACGACACTGATTCATCATTTGATTTTCAAATGACGCCTATAGTTTTAACATCTTTAATTCGTAATGTTGGTTTCAGCAGCACTCCACAGGCTCTGACCTATTCATACCTAAGTGCTTCAATGGGATCGAGTTTCGAGGCCTTTACGGCAGGGAAATAACCCGAGGCCAAGCCAACCAAAAATGAAATTACCAAACCGCCTAGAATCCAACCCCATGGAATTATGAAAGGGCTACTGGTAAGTATGGATACGAGGTTTCCAATCAGAATCCCAAGGAATACACCAAGCAAACCACCAAGCTGACAAATAAGAATTGCCTCAAAGAGGAACTGCTGTTTAATCTCCGACGATTTAGCGCCGATTGCTTTACGGGTGCCTATTTCACGGGTGCGCTCTGCTACCGCTACTAGCATAATATTCATAAGTCCAACCGCTGCACCTATAAGCGTAATGATGCCAATGACTGTGGCTGCAATTGAAACAAACTTTAGATTCTCAATTAGAAGCTTGGCAAGGTTGTCGCTTTTCTCAATGTTAAAATCGCTCTCATCGGTTGCCGAGAGATTCCGTACAATTCGAAAAATACCTTCGGCTTCGCTTACTGCAGCCTCAAGCAGTTTAGGATCGTAGGGTTGTATGCTAATTGAATAGTTCATGTTTGGGCGCGAAAAGAATGCGGCAACGTTAGTGTATGGCAGGTAAACCGAACGGTTTGGACCGCCACCAAATCCTGAACCCTTATTTTTGAGCACCCCAATCACCCTGTACTTACCACTTCCTACATTTATAAACTTATCGATTGGGTTTTCGTTCTTCATAAATAGCTTGTTAGCTACTTCTTGGCCAATAATAGCAACGTGTCGGCTATCCAGTATATCAATTGATGAGAAATTTCGCCCTCGTTCAATTTCAACACCCGATACTTTTATAAATTCCTCATCAACACCCCGAACAGCAATGTTGGGATTAGTTTTTTTGGACATGTACTTAATGGTGCTTGCGCCTGAAGCATACACCGAGATTGACACATCGGCAGGGAATCGGTAATCCTCCTTGAACTGTCGGGCCTGTTGTAGGGAGATGTATGAATAGTTTTTCTTCCTGTATCTACTTCCAGCAATATTTACGTTCATTCCACGACTCTGAATGGTAAAAGTATTTGCACCCATACTGGTGAAAGAGCTGGTCAAGCTACCCTCAATTGATTCAATTGCGGTTAGGATGCCAACTAAAGCCATTATTCCTAATGAGATTATTAGAATGGTAAGAATGGACCTAAGCTTTGTGGCTAGAATTGAGTTTATTGAAATTCGAAAAATTTCGCCGTATAGGGTTAAAATCCGCTTCATGTTATTGAATATTTCTTTTTCAAATTTAGGTATAAGTTTAAACTTTCTGGTTCACTAAAAGCTAAATCATACAAACTGAAACAAAAAATCGATTAGGTTTGCAGTTCAATAAACATTCGACATGAAATTAGGAAAAAGGATTAACGCGTTTGTTAGGCTCGGGCAACAGCTACCCGTTGCGGTTCGTGATCCAAATCAACCGTTAGGACATAATGCCCTTGCTGCTCAACATATTAACCCGTGGTTTACTCCTGAAAATGTGATTTGTGCGGTTGACTCAATTGCCCATGAATGGCTACATACCAATAAACTTGAAGAGTGGATAGAAACATACCCGGAACAATACTTTAACCCAGACCTTAAAAAAAACGTTGGGGTAATAATGGCAGGGAATATTCCCCTGGTTGGATTCCACGATTTTCTTTGTGTCCTCATTGCTGGCCATAAAATCATAATCAAACTTTCGTCAAAGGATGGGGATTTAATGGGTGCTGTTGCTAAAATGCTGATTGACATTGAACCTGCATTTGGCGATTGCATCCAAATTTCCGAAGGCCCTATTAAGGGTTACGATGCGGTTATAGCAACGGGTAGCGACAGCTCAGCGCGCTACTTTGACTTTTACTTCAGGAACTACCCATCGTTGATACGTGGGCATAGGAATGGATTGGCGGTACTGTCGGGCAATGAAACCGACGATGAATTAGCACTACTTTCCAACGATATTTTTACCTATTTTGGCCTAGGATGCAGAAATGTGTCAAAACTACTTGTCCCTGAAGGGTATAATTTTAACAGGCTAATTGGTAGTATGAGTAGGTGGAAAAATCTTGTAAATCACCATAGGTATGCCAATAATTACGAGTATAATAGAACGATACTGTTAATGAACCAAACACCCCACCTCGATACAGGTTTTGCCCTAATTGTACCAAATGAGAAACTCGATGCTCAGGTTGCTACGGTTAACTACCAGGAGTATTCGGGAATTAATTCGGCTATTGATTATATAAAAGTAAACGATTCAAAAATTCAATGCGTTGCTACGCAGCTAAGTATAGACCATAGCCGGAGAGTTCAATTAGGCGATACCCAAAAACCTAAGCTGAACGATTACTCCGACGGAATAGATACCATTGAGTTCTTAGGAACATTAGGGTAAATGGTTTTTTCCTCGAATTTTTTAGAAATGTTCAATATTGATGCTATTTTTGTATTAATAAACTTATTGCGATGATTTACAAGTTTAGAATGCTATCGGACGAGGATGAGCTATTCCTGCGCGATTTTGAGGTAGATGCAGATAGTACTTTTTACACTTTCCATAAGGCCATACAGGAAAACCTAGGTTTTGACCCTGGTCAGCTAGCCTCGTTCTTTTTGGCCGATGAGCAATGGAACAAGGGGATGGAGCTTACGCTGATTGACATGCAGAACGATACCGAGATGGCTGCCATACCCATGGATAAGGTAAAAATTAAGGAGTTGATGTGCAACCGTAGGGAGCGTTTGCTTTACGTGTACGATATTTTTACTGACCGAAGCCTTTTCATTGAGCTAATTGACATACTTGAACCCAATCCTGCTGTGAAATATCCGGTTTGCACCGCATCGGTTGGCGATGCACCTATTCAGCTTGCTGAGGATTTTGCCTTTGAGGAAGATATCCCACTCGAAGAGCCCAATGAAATAGATGATATTTTTGATGAGTATAACGATGAAGATGGGTTGGGCAATTTAGGTTTTGAGGATAAGGATGAGTGGTAACCTACTTCATTTATTCCTTTATTTTAACCTGGGTTGATTAATGTCCTTACCCGATAAATATCTGATTGTTCTTTTGGGACCAACCGGAGTGGGGAAAACGGAGTTGAGCCTTAAATTGGCTAAACACTTCAATACACCAATCATTTCGTGCGATTCCCGTCAGTTTTACCGGGAGATGCGAATAGGTACAGCCTTTCCCACGGAGTGGGAATTATCGCAGGCGCAGCATTACTTTATTGGGCACAAGTCAGTTACTGAACGTTACAGCTGTGGCATGTTTGAGCTCGAGGCACTCGACTTGCTCAAGCAAATCTACCTTAGCAACGATTTTGCAATACTTGTAGGCGGTTCAGGACTTTACATTGATGCGCTTCTAAATGGAATTGACGATTTTCCTACACCTGACCCTGAACTGAGAAAGATGTTACAGCAACAGCTAAAAACCGAGGGTATTGAGAGCTTAAGGCATCAGCTTAAAATACTTGACCCAGAATACTACAATCAGGTTGATTTGAAGAATCCTCAAAGGGTATTAAAGGCTGTTGAGGTTTGCCTGCAAACAGGCAAAACCTTTAGCTCATTTTTAACCGCACCCAAAAAGGAGCGACCATTCATACCCATAAAAATTGGTTTAACCCGACCCCGCGAAGAGTTGTATGAGCGAATAAATAAAAGGGTTGACCAAATGATTGAGCAGGGTTTGGTTGATGAGGTAAAGCAACTTGTAGGTTTTAGAAATTATAATGCCCTTAATACAGTTGGTTACAAGGAGATATTTCAATATCTCGACGGTGAAATAACCCTTGAACAGGCTATAGAACTTATTAAGCGGAATACACGTCGGTATGCCAAACGGCAGTTGACATGGTGGGCTAGGGACAACGAGATTTGTTGGTTTAACCCCGATAATCAAACCGAAATAATAGAATATATCGAAAGGTTATGCAGAACGAAGAACTAGCTAATAAGCGCAATTCCGAAATATTCCTTGAGGTTTTCACTGAAATTGAGCGGAGCCTGAAGGAAATATGCAAGGATGAGTATACTACCAATTTTTCGGACTTGCTGCGCAAAGCTCGTAGCTTAAACCAGGTTGTGAATTACTATGCATCGGATTTAAAGGAATTCTCGCAGCTTAGGAATGCAATAGTTCATACCCGCAGGCAGAATTTTATAATTGCTGAGCCCCACCCGGATGTTGTGCGGGAAGTTATTCACATCAAAAACCTGCTGCAAAACCCGCCGGTTGTGAAAACAGTAATGAAGTTAAATCCCTATAGTGTATCACCCAGTGCTTCGGTAAAGGAGGTTTTAACCACCTTCGCCGAAAAGGGATTCATGCGATGCCCGGTAGTGGAAAACGGCAAAATAATCGGACTTATTACAGCCAAAACCATTGCGCGATGGTTGGTTAATAGTTCTGGAATAATTGATAACACTCAGGTTAGTCAACTTTTAAATTATATCGATGATGACGATTACTGCATAGTATCGGAAAATACCGATGTTGTATCGTTGATAGGCCTTTTCAATAATTCAGTCCGAAATGGTGCTTACCTGCAAGCGGCTTTAGTGACGCAGAACGGTAAACCCGACAGTTTACTGGTTGGAATTATAACCCCAAGCGATTTCCCTTCTATAATTGGGCAATTAAAAGTTAAACATTAGTTTTGTACGGATTAGGGGCAATTAGCCTTGAAACCGTATTACATCAAAACACTATGAACATGGAACAGGAAAAGAAAAAGCGCGAATTTCCGCATACCTATGTAATTATTTTTGCTCTTATTGTTTTTGCTGCGGTTTTGACCTGGTTTGTACCGGGGGGAGAATTTGCCAGGGAGGTAAAGAACGTTAATGGTATCGACCGTGAGGTAATTGTCCCGGGTTCCTTCCACCAGGTTGATAATCAACCACAGACCTGGCAAGTGTTTACATCTATTTTTCAGGGAATGAAGCGGACTTACGATATCATTTTTTACATTCTAATGATTGGTGGGGCATTTTGGTTGCTCAATGAGAGTAAGGCGCTTGATGTTGCTATTCTTTCGTTCCTAAACTTTACCAAACGTATTGAGCGGTTTAAACCGCTAAAGGTGATTGGAGTCGATAACCTGGTTATAGCTCTAATTATGATTTGCTTCAGCTTTTTTGGGGCGGTAATTGGTATGAGCGAGGAAACCATTGCTTTTGTTGTGATTTTTGTACCACTTGCCATAAGTATGGGCTATGATTCCATTGTGGGAATAAGCTTATGTTTCCTGGGTGCGGGTTTAGGCTTTGCAAGCGCCTTACTAAATCCTTTTACCATTGGTATTGCTCAGGGTTTGTCGGGGATTCAGCTATTTTCGGGCATTGAGTACAGGTTTGTTATATGGTTGGTTATCAACACTATAGGCATTGGCTATGTGATTTGGTATGCCCGTAGGATTAAAAAGAATCCAAAACTATCGCCCGTTTATGAAATTGATGAGTACTGGAGGCACAAAGCAGCTCATGAGGAGAACGGAACCAAATCAAAACCTGGCAAGAGCGCATGGGCTACATTTATTGGGCTAGCGGTAGTTTTTGCCATTTTTTCATACTATTACCCAATAAGCCATTTGGTTGTGGGGCAAAGCATCATCTCTGTACCAATTATTCCGATTGCTACGGTTGTATGGATTTTAGTTGGAATTTTGGCGCTAAGACATTCGGTTCAGCTTTTCATAGTTAATATACTGCTTTTCACCATTCTATTTTTGATAGTGGGTGTAATGGGATATGGCTGGTATATCAAGGAGATAGCAACACTCTTCCTGGTGATGGGTTTGCTGGCTGGGATTGCATTTGGGAAAAATGCAAACGACCTTGCACGTTCGTTTATTGCTGGAGCAAAGGATATCATGTCGGCAGCACTTGTTGTTGGTTTGGCAAGTGGTATTGTTGTAATACTGGAGCAAGGGCGTATAATCGATTCATTGCTGAACTACTCGGCCGAAGCTATGATGGGTTATGGTAAGGTTACGTCAATTGCCATTATGTATGTATTTTACAACCTATTGAACCTCATAATTGCATCGGGTTCGGCTAAGGCTGCGCTTACCATTCCATTGATGTCGCAGTTTTCCGATTTAATTGGGATAAGCCGTCAAACCACGGTAACGGTTTACCAGCTAGGTGGAGGTTTCACAAACCTGATAACTCCAACATCGGGGGTAATGGTTGGAGTGCTTAGCATTGCCCGTATTCCTTACAACAAGTGGTTTAGGTGGTTCCTTCCTTTAATGATAATACTTATTATTACCGGATTCCTACTACTTCTACCAACTCTGTTCGTTCCGCTTAGCGGATTCTAGAAGAAGTGGTCAGGAATTACTGTGAAATTCTGAAACAGGTGTGATGAACATTAAAAACCTGCAATGCGGGGCGGTAACTTTTTATTCCATGTTCATACCCAATCCATCTTATTTCCTGTAAAAATGTTACCGCCTCTCCATTTTCATCAGCCCAAATTATTTTGTTAATTCATGGAACTTCGGTTTAGCTGTTCACTTTTCACTATTCCTCTAACTCCCTCTAACTTCCTCACATTCTATCTATTCCGACTCATTCCGACTCATTCAGGTTCATTCCAACTCATTCCTCTAAAATTAGCCCATTTGAATTTGTTAATTCATGGAACTTCGGTTTAAATATTTCTATTCATTCTATTAGTTGTATCTACCTATTAAAAAAATCCTTAGTTTTGAGAAAACCTTAAAACTAAACCTATGAGGAAGTTAATACTACTTGCTGCGATACTATTTACCGTTACGGGACTATTTGCCCAGCAAACCAGCGATGACAAAAAAGCTGAAAAAGTAAAATCGGGTTGGAATGTTGGAGGGTTACCCGTGGTAGCCTACGATACCGACCTGGGTTTTGAGTATGGAGCATTGGTAAACCTTTTCCACTACGGCGATGGTACAATTTACCCCAAGTACAAGCATAACGTTTATGCTGAGGTTTCGCGCTTCACTAAGGGTAGTGGTATAAACCGATTGTTTTACGATTCAAAGTATGTTATCCCCGGGCTCAGGGTAACTGCTGACCTTTCGTATTTAACTGATAAGATGTACGACTTTTATGGTTTTAACGGATACGAATCGGTATTCAATTTGGACTGGGCTGATGATGAAAGCGCCGATTACCGAAGCCGTGCATTCTATAAGTACGATAGGAAACTGTTGAGGTTTACTACCGACCTGCAAGGGAAACTAAAAAACGAAAAGTTTGGTTGGGTTGCCGGTATAGGCCTGTATGATTTTAAAATTGATACGGTTGATGTTGACAAGCTGAATAGGGGGAAAGATGAAGCCGATAAGTTACCCTATGTAGGTGGCGGACTTTACCAGCGCTACATTAACTGGGGATTGATTGGTGAAGATGAAAAGAATGGTGGATTTGTTACCTACCTGAAAGTTGGTGCGGTTTACGATACTCGCGATAACGAACCCAATCCCATGAAAGGGATGTGGACCGAGGCGGTTATAACCTATGCTCCGTCGTTTTTAGGCATTGGAAGTAAGTACCAGCATGCAAAGCTAAGTATTATTCACCGCCAGTATTTCACATTAGTTCCTGAGAGGCTATCGTTTGTTTACAGGCTGGGTTATCAGGGAACCCTTTTCGGGACATGCCCGTTCTACCTACAACCCAACATGACAACAATTTTCTTAAGGGGCGCAACCAACGAGGGGCTTGGTGGTGCTAAAAGCTTGCGTGGTATAATTCGTAACCGGGTAGTGGGCGATGGAATTGCCTATGGTAACTTTGAAATGCGTTGGAAGTTCGCTCGCTTTCACTTCATCAACCAAAACTTTTACCTATCGCTTAACGCTTTTGTAGATGGTGGTCAGGTGGTACGTAAAGTTGATGTTGAGGTACCCAATTTTATTGAGGTTCCATACTCCCCATCGGATTACTTTAGCAATGACAAAGAGAAATTGCATACCAGTTGGGGACTTGGCTTGCGTGTTGTGATGAACCAAAACTTTGTAATTGCAGTTGACCATGGTCGCGCTATGACCAAGGACGATGGACTGTCAGGAACCTACATTGGACTTAACTTTTTATTCTAGCTGCTAACTGAAATTTTAAAGCCGGCCAAAGGCCGGCTTTTTTATTGAATGGTTTTTAGAAGCTCGGCTATGGCAAACCCAAGGTAATTTCCTACAGCATAGCCAATAATTCCAATCGTTATCCCCGATAGAATTACTTTTCGATTGTTAATTGCTGCAGCAACAACCGGAACAAATGGAGGAGAACAGATTAGAGCTGTGGAGGTGATTATGGTGGTATCGGCATCTACCTTGAATATTTTTCCTAGTACAACCTGAAGGAATAGCGAACCAAATACTGCAAGGGTAATGTATCCAAATAACCCGGGTGTTAAGCCGGCAAACCGGCTTATATCGGCCATGGAGGCTACAACCACACTAAATATAAGTATAAGGTACATCCCCGATTCAAAGGTTTTCTCAATGGCGTTTATCTTTTTAAAGGTTGATGCAACGATACTTAAAGTGGTAATGGTAAGTATAACAACCACAACCTGGCTATTTTTAGGCACCAAAAGCGATAAACCACCAGCAATGGCGAAAATAAGTATAGTTAATCCGTATGCTTTTAGCAAGGGGTAAAATATTTCACGCTTGAAAATTCCCCAGAATGGGTCGCTGCCGTTAGTGTACTCAACTTCCTCCATGTTATCATCCTTGAAGGCTGGCAGGAATAGCGAGAAGAACTTTTTCCCAACAGTCATTAAAAACGCAAGGAAAACTGTGGAAATTATCATGTCGTAGGTATGGGTAAGGATATAAACATCGGGATCAACATTTAGCATCATTTTGAGCGATGCTAGGTTGGGAGTACCTCCTGTATATACTCCAATAAGCATTCCGCTTACTTTCCATAAATCAGCCATTCCTTTGCCCATGAAAATAAAGTAACCTGCAATTACAATTGCTACTACCGATGTTATTCCGATTAATAGCGATACCATGGCTTTACCTGCCATGCTTTTCCATTGCTTCAGGTTTGAGGAGAAGAGCAACAATGGAATGGCTAGTGGAACCGTTATGGTTGTTAGGGTATCCTGAATACCTCCAGCCCATTCGGGTAAAATACCAATGTTACCTACTATTAACCCCACCAGGTATGCAATAAATACAGCCCCTAATTTGTTAACAAAAGGAAACTTATGACATAGATGAAGAATAACAAACGGAACTAATAAGTAGAATAAAACAAGTAAAATTTGAGCCATTGTAAATTGATTTTAAAACCGGTTGTAAGTATAGCAATTTTTTTAAAAAAACTGTTGATAAATAAATACGAGCTTTCAGGTTGCATAATTAACATTTTTTAATTAACTTGGCTTGATTTTTTATACAGATAAGAATAAAGTTGCAGAAAATGAGGTTGTTTTGCTTTTCGGCGTTGCTAATTCTTTTTGCAACCACTACTCAGGCACAGGGTCAAACCCCTGTTTCCAATTACAACAAAGCCCTTGCCGACTCCCTTGGAGCCGATGAGTATGGTATGAAGTGGTATGTGATGGTTATGCTTAAGACTGGTTCAAAACAGATAAAGAGTCGCGACTCGCTCCAGTGGCTATACAAGGGACATGTTGATGCAATAAATGAGATGACAAACAGCGGAACGCTCATAGTTACAGGGCCAATGGGTAAGAATGATAAAAACTTCAGGAGCTTTTACATTCTTAACACAAGCAAAACAGAAGAGGCTCAAAAATTGATGAATGCCAATCCTGCAGTAAAATTCGGATTGTTCGATGCGGAGTATTTCTTTTGGTATGGCCCCGCTGCTTTGCCTACATACAAGCGTTTTCAGCCCATGGTTGAGGCTAAAAAGCCTTAAGGTAAAATAAGGGCTAAAGCATCGCCTTTACTTCTAAAGTTACACTCGTCAAGTATTGCCGGTGCAGTGAACAAGGTATCCTGCTCTTCAGTAATAGCCTGACCCTTAACCAGAATACATGCTGAACCTGAAAAACGGTGTTTTTCACCATCATTCAGCTCAAATAGCTCTGCATTTCGGACAAGGGTTCTGAGCTTACGGATGGATTGTTCACTAAATTTTTCGTTTTGTTTAAGAAGCTCAAGAGCGATATCGGCAGAAGCGCTGAATTGCAGCAAACGATTTGTTTCAGGAAACTTGCTGGTAAGCAACTTAATGGTTGAAGTGTTTATTTTGATCAGTGTAACAGGGGTCTCAGCAGTAAAGGTGTAACGTAGCTTAGAAGATATAAGCCACTCGTATGCCCCAAAAACATCGGAAATCTCCTTTACGCCGGTTAGGGTATCGGATTTATAGTAATTTACCGTACCATTGATGATTATATAAATACCATCGGGCTCAGAGTCCTGTTTAGCTATGACACTTCCTTCGGGGTAAATTTTTAGCTGCCCTTTAGTGATTAGGAACTGCTGGGCATCTTTTGATAGATTGTTTAAGCCGGGAGTATTCCTAAGAGCAGCAGCCACCTTTAGTTCTGTGTTCTCCTTTAGGGAGGTGTCAATTAGTTGCTTCATTGAGGAGTGTATATATGCCTGAATTCGTTCCACCTCATCGGGTTCCAGGCGTCCCTGTTTCTTTAAACGTTCTAACATTTCTTCCTGTTGGTTCAGGAGTGAGCGCGAAGCAAGTAAGGTTTCAATACTCCTACAAATATCTGGGTATTTCTCCCTTAAATTTCGGAGGAAGGTTTGCCCAGTAATGCGGTTCTCGTTTAGCTCATCTTCAAGGGCGCTAAGTAGTTCAGTTTCTTTTGACGACTCCGCTACCCCTAATGAGAAGCCGATAATAAGGCTCGATAGTGATTTTTGGTTCTCTTCCTGAGCGGCCACAAAGGCTCTGGCACAATCATAACTCAATGCTAAACGGTTCAGGAATTTACGTTTCCAAATTCTGCCAACTAGCGGGAGATTCTGAAGCTTAGCTATTGTTTTGGGTGTAGTCCAAATATTTTCGATATCCTGTCGTTCCGAAAGGGGAATTTTTCCGCCAAAATCGAGCAGGGCATCAATTTGGTCAGAGAGTAGGTTTACCCCTTCGGAGCTAAGCATACCCATGCTGAACTGTCGCCAGTAACTTTCCTTCTCCTTCTGGAGCAGACGTTTACGGGTTTCAGCAATGGCATCTTCCAGGTTAAAGTGTTGAGGTTTTTCCTCCACCGCATTGGCATCAATAAGGAAACTCGATACTTTGTCCCAATCGGCTCCGGACATGTACCTATTTTCTTTGAGCTTTTCAATTTCCTTCTCGCCGCTTAGCCTAATTTGTTGTAACGATTGCATCATAAGGCCTGCCTTGATATCGCCAATTTTGGAGAGGCCAAGCATATCAATAAGCCATCGAACCGTAGTTGCGTTTATAAGTGAAGTCAAAATAACAATACCGGCAGTAAGTGATAGTAGCTGGTTGCGGGGTTCAAAGGGGATTCGGCTATCAATGGCAACAATCAGTGCTAAGGCAAGCGCTACAGCGCCCCTTAGTCCACCCCACCATAGAACAATTGAATCTTTAAAGGCTATACCATATCCAATTCGGCGCATCAGGGGGTAAAAAACGTAGATGGTTCCAAGGCGTGCAATATGAATGGAAATATATACCAGAAGCAAAACTTTAAGGTCGCTTAAAGTGTAGTTAACCTGTTGCGCAATAACTACACCAACTATGATGAAAATTAGGGTGTTTGCAATAAATGCTGCCAACTCCCAGAACTCATGAAGGAAGTGGGTAACCTCAGGGCTGACTTTTGTTTTTCCTGGCCCTGCCATGGAAATACCCAATGTTACCACAGCAATAACACCCGATACGTGCAAAACCGATTCGGCAATGTAGAACGACAGGTAAGCAGCCCCAATCACCACAGTTATCTCAATTAACGCATCGTTAAATACTTTCTTAAGCCACGAAAGTATTCCCCAACCGATGACTGCACCCACAAGCACACCGCCCAACGAAACCTTCAAAAACTCAACAAAGGCATTGCCTCCAGCCTCGCCTGTAATTAGGCCAAATATGGTCATAAAGAATACGATAGCGGTACCATCGTTAAGCATCGACTCGCTTTCGGTAATGGTTGAAAGCCTTTTGCTTGCTCCTACTTCCTTAAGAATAGCCACAACAGCCACTGGGTCGGTTGCGCTGATTATGGCGCCAAATAGGAAGGCAAGTAGTATTGTCCACTCGTTTAAGCCAATGCCCATCGATTTGATGAGCAGAAGAGCAAAAGCTGTTATCACAATTGCAACCATTATACCGGGAACGGCAAGTATTACCGCATTAACCAACGATTTTTTAAAGGTGTGTATGTGAAGGGCATAGGCTGCCTCGAAAATAAGGGTTGGCAGGAAGAGGTAAAGAATCAGGTGCGGGTCGATATTTCCTGCCCATTGAACCGCTTGCCCAATAATACCCAATCCAACAGCCTGTAGAACATCAAATCGGGTAAGCAACCCTAAAATCAGTCCAATAATTAAAAGCATAATGGTGTATGGTAATAGCCCTTTGCTTAACAGGTGCCGAGTAGCAGTTCCAATAAACAACGATAGAATAATGAAAAGAAAAGGGGCAAGGTTTAGGCCGTGCCCTTCATGCGAGCCTTCTGTTACTTCACCTTGGTTCTCAATTTCAGAAGCCATATTGGTTGCATGAACAGCCTCAGTTTGACTCTTGTGTGATAAACTATCGTTTTTAACATGCTCTTTTTGAATGGCAAACCCCAAATTCAGGCTTAGGGCTAATATTGTCAATAGAATAAGCAATCTTTTCATACCAAATGAATATTTTAAGCAATTTACGAAAAAAGGAGTGCAAGTCAAATATTTGTTTAATTCAGCAACCATTTGTTTAGATAGTTAGGAATAGTTTCCATATCAGGTAGTTTTGGTTACATTTTGAAACAAAAATTAAGGAATGGGTAAAAAAATGTTAAAAAATATATGATAGGGTGATAAATATTTGATTAATTTGGCAGCCAAATTTTAAAAACATAAATACTAAAAAACTGATAATTTCTTATGGAAGCTTTACTTGGTAACATTTACTTTTGGATTGTTATTGCATACTTTGCAATAGTAGTAGGGGTATCGTTTTTAACCCGGAAAGTGGCATCGCGTTCGGTTGCCGATTACTTGGTTGCGGGCCGGAACCTTGGAATTATGCTATGTTCAGTGGTTGTTGCTGCTGAATGGCTAGGCGGTATGAGCACTATTGGCGTTAGCGAAAAGGCCTTTCAGAAGCTATCGTTTCAGCCTATCCTTTACAACGTGGCTACTTCAATAGGTATGATAATCATTGGTTTTACCGTAGCTAAGCATTACCGCAAAAACAATGTTCATACTGTAAGTGAAATGCTGGAGCATCTCTTTGGCATTCATGCTAAAAGGGTTTCGGCAATTGCATTTCTAATTGCATACATAACGTTGGCATACGTTCAGCTCCAAACCGCAACCAGTGTTATGAGCTCAATTTTCCAGATTGATTGGCTCACCTCAGTAATTATTGGGGCAGGTGTTATTACCCTTTATACCTACATTGGAGGAATGCATGCTTTAGCCATTACCTCAATAGTTCACCTAATTGTTATGTTTGTTGGACTTGGAACAGCAATGGTAATAGGTGTTGTAAAAATTGGAGGTTTTGCACATCTACAGGAATTGCTTGCCGCTAAAGGTGCGGTGGGAAGCATCTATAACCCCTTTGGTGTTAGCTTTAACGAGGCTTTCAGTTTGCTTCTTGGAGGAGTTCTTGGCGGAATGGCCGCTCAGGCAAGCATTCAGCCAATTTTTGCTGCCCGAACCCCTGAAGTTGCCAAGAAAGCTTCAATTCTATCCAGTGCATATATTGCTCCGTTTGGGGTAATGACTGCTATACTGGGTCTAATTGCAGCTACTGGTGTTTTTGAAATTGGCGCTAGCGCTCCTTCTTTCTCAGCAAAAGTTGCAATGACTAACCTTTTGGTAAACCCACAGTTCATTCATCCCATTTTGGGTGGATTAGCCCTGGCAGGTATTTTGGCAGCAATTCTCTCAACTGTTGGGCCTGTTAACTTTGCTGTAGTTACCATTGCTACTAAAGATATCTATCATGGTTTTATTAACCCTGAGGCCGATGAGCAAAAGGTACTGCAAATTGCTCGTCGCCTGGTTATCATTGTTAGTCTTATTACTATTCCACTGGCATACTACTTTAAGGCTGGAGTGCTCGATTCAGCCTATATAAGCTATGCAATTCGTGCTATTGGTGCAATTGTAATTATTGCCGGTATTTATTTCAGAGGGTGGATTGATGTTTTTACTGTAAAACTTGCATTTATCGGTGGTACAATAGCCGTATTCCTATGTATTGTAGCCGATAAGCTTAACTGGTTCCATCTCGATAAAACCTATGGAGCAGTTCTTTTCGCTTTAGCTGCCTTAGTATTTGGATATATCCGCAGAAAGTTTTTTGTAAAGGAGTAATTAACACTCGCAGATAATGCAACGAGGTCCACTATTTGGGATAAAAGTGCTTGAATTGGCCAACGTTTTGGCCGGGCCAAGTGTTGGAGTGGCTTTAGCCGAGATGGGCGCAAGCGTAATTAAAGTTGAAAACTCGGTTACTTGCGGCGATGTTACACGAACCTGGAAGTTAACCACCGAAGACCCTAAGACTGATATTTCGGGTTACTTCAGCTGCGTGAACTGGGGCAAAAAATCAATAGCCCTCGATTTGAATAAGCCCGAAGGGCTTGAGGTAGTTTACCGCCTAGCCAAGGTTTGCGATATTGTTTTAGCCAGCTACAAGCCCGGCGATGCTGAAAAGCTCAAGGTAGATTACAACACCTTAAAGCAACATAACAAGTCAATTATTTATGCCCAAATAACAGGCTATGGTCTTAAGAATAAACGTGCCGGTTATGATGCTATCATTCAGGCCGAAAGCGGTTTTACATACATGAATGGCGAGCCCGATGGCCAACCCGTTAAGATGCCCGTAGCCCTTATGGATTTACTGGCTGGACATCAACTTAAAGAGGCCATTTTGCTGGCTTTACTTAACCGGGAGAGAAAAGGTGAAGGAGCTTTCATTGAAACAAGCCTGATAAAATCAGGTGTTGCTGCTCTGGCCAATCAGGCTACTAACTGGTTGGTTGGTAACAAAATCCCTGAACGAATGGGCTCTGAGCATCCCAATATTGTACCTTACGGTAAAATATTCTATACAGCCGATGGAAAACCCTTAGTGCTTGCCATTGGTAGCGATAAGCAGTTTGCTGAGCTTTGCACAGTACTCGGAAAACCCGAACTGGCTACCGATGAACGTTTCTCAACCAATTTCAATAGGGTTAAGCACCGCATGGAGTGTAACAATGCTGTGCAAGAGCACATTTCAAAGTTCAATCGCGATTACTTATTGGCGGAGTTTGAGAAACGCGCTATTCCGGCTGGCGGGGTGTTCAACATGAAGGAGGTTTTTGAACTCCCTGAGGTGCAGGATTTAGTGATGGAGAGCAAAACAACATCGGGTATGCCAATAAAGGGATTACGAACAGTAGCATTCAGCATGGGTGAAAACACTAAGCCCATTAAACTTCAGGCTCCCCCGCATTACGGTGAGCATACCATGTCTGTTCTTAAGGAGATGCTGGGCTACTCAGCTGAGGAAATTAATAGTTTAATTGAAAAAAAGGTGGTTTATGCACGAAAGTAAAAAGAACCTTGCTTTTATTGATGGTTCGAGATTAATAACCGAAGCCTTGGTACGGGCTGGCGCCGATACCTTTGTGGGCTATCCAATAACACCCGCCAACTTGCTTTACCTTTATGCTAGCAAGCGTTTCCCCACCATGCTGGCTGCCCCCGACGAAATTACCACGCTACAATGGATGAGTGGTTTTGCAGTGGCTGGTCATGTGCCTGTTACAGCTACCTCTTATCCCGGATATGCCCTGATGGTTGAATCAATTGGCATGGCTGCCATGATGGAGTTACCAATGGTAATAGTGCTAGTTCAACGTCTAGGACCAGCAACAGGAACCGCAACTTGTGGCGCACAGGGCGATTTGAATGTGGTTTATGGTACTATGTCGGGTGGTTACTCAATACCCACTTTTTCAATTAGTAACTATCACGATTGCTGGGAACTATCGGCTAAAGCCGTGCATACTGCAATTGAACTTCGTACACCGGTTGTGCTTCTTACTTCAAAGGAGATGGTGATGACCCTTCAGTCGTTCGACTGGTCAAACCTTCCTGAGATTCAGCCCAAAAAAGTTAAGCACTATAAAGGTGAGGGGACTTACTTGCCTTACAAGGCTGATGAAACCCTGGTGCCTGACTTTTTACCAGTAAGCCAAAACAAGCATCAGGTTCGTATTACAGCATCAACCCACGATACCAAGGGAATCCTACAAAATGTTCTTCCGGAAGCCATTGAAAACACCAAGCGCCTTGAGCAAAAGTTGCGTAGGCATATTGATGAATATACCACATATGAGCTTGATGAGCAGCAAGGTTCTGAAACCTTAATTATTACCTACGACATTTCTTCGCAGGCTTCGCGCGAGGCTGTTGTTCACCTTAGAGAGAAGGGCAAGAAGGTTTCGCTTCTGGTAGCAAAAACTCTTCTTCCAATACCACAGATTTATGTTGATATTGCTAACCGCTATCCCAGAGTGGTGGTGGTTGAGGAAAACCTTACCGGTCAACTGCGTCACCTGCTGTTTGGCGCTGCTGGCCGTAAGGGCGTTAGCGGTGTAAATGGAATTGCTAAAATGATAAGTCCAACCGAAATAGTTGAGGAGGTAATGCGCTATGAGTAATACCCGTTTCTTAACCGATGCCCAGTTACCGTTTTGCAAGGGTTGTGGGCATGCGTTGGTAGCCCAAAATACTGAGAAGGCCTTACAAAAACTTAATGTCAACCCCCTCGACGTGGTACTGGTTACCGATATTGGATGCCATGGAATTGTGGATAAGAGTTTTCTAACCCATACCGTTCATGGGCTGCATGGTCGCTCATCGGCTTTGGCTGCCGGTATTACTGCGGGTTTAAATAACCCCGGCAAAAAGGTGATAGTTTTCACTGGCGATGGTGGTGCAACCATTGGCATGCAGCATTTGATTGGTGGAGCTCACTTGGGCTTTGACATGACAGTTGTGGTACACAACAACATGCTTTACGGTATGACCGGTGGTCAACCATCTGAGTTTACCCCGTGCGGTTTTAAAACGCCTACTCTCCCCGAGGGAAGCACAAAACCTGGCTATGACATCTGTGAGTTAATGGTTGCTGCTGGAGCATCGTACGTTGAACGTGTGATTGGTATTGGCGATTATTCCGATTCGCTGGCCAAAGCATTTACAGCCCCTGGATTCTCACTTGTTGAGGTCATGGAGATTTGCCCAAGCTATGGCGTAAAATCGAATCCGGGAATGAAGCTTAGCAAGCTCGTTGAGGATGCCGGTTGGAACGTTAAAGTTTATGCCGATGGCAAGGGTAATTCGTTCAAAACACCTATTAACAGTGAACCTAAGAGTTTGATTTCGGACAAATTTGAGGTGAAACCCAAGTACTCCAGCAGTATTGAGAGGCCAGTTAGCATAATGTTGTCGGGTTCTGCTGGCGAGGGTGTTCAGTCGGCTGCCGAATTCATGGCAAAGGCTGCCATAGTATCGGGTCTTAATAGTACCAAAAAAGGGAGTTACCCGGTTACGGTTGGTGTTGGATTCTCGGCATCGGAGGTAATTGTTTCTCCTAAGCAGATTCTTTACACTGGCTCACCTGTTCCCGATGTACTTATAATCACATCGACCGACGGTTTGGGCTATGCCCGCGCAGCGGCTGGCAGAATGAAAGGAGGAGTTATCTATATTGATGAAACATTGGATGCGCCTGAAACCGGTGCTCGCATTGTTAAAGTTCCTTTCCGCGAGAGGGTAGGGGCAAAGAATAGCGCCATGTATGCTGTTTTCTACGCCGTTCATTATGAAAAATTCTACCCAATTGAGGCTCTCAAGGATGTTTTCCTTTCCAATAAAATAGCCGAAAAAGTAAATATCGAAAGTTTGCTGCAGTTTTGACCAAGATTAATCGATAGGAACACAATAAATAGTTAAACTACCTGTTTCTATCGACGAACTTGGGTTTAAGTTAGTTTATTTAAAGCATTTTTAGGGGCTGCCCAATATGGGTAGCTCTTTTTTTCTATTGACTTTAGCTCAGAATAAACTTATATTTAATCGTTTTTAAATTAAAATTTAAAGCTATGGAACAGCAAAAGAAATCTCCAATTATTGCAATACTTACCGGCGGGGGCGATGTGCCCGGACTTAACCCGGCCATACGAGCTATAACCATCAGGGCGTTACGCGAAGGTTTTAGCGTGATTGGAATACGGCGTGGTTGGGCTGGTTTGATTGAGATTATCCGCGATAAGCATGTGGATAATAGCCATTGCTTTGAGGTTTTAACTGAGGAGCGTGTTAATAAAGCATTCCGTACCGGTGGAACATTTTTACACACCTCGCGCACAAACCCTGCTAAGGTTGCAAAGGATAATGTACCTGAACACCTAAAAGCAAAATATAACAAGGATATAAACGATTTAACACCTGAGGTTATTAAAAATCTATCTTTTTTGGGCATCGACTACCTAATACCCATTGGGGGTGACGATACCCTCAGCTATGGCGTTAGGCTTTACCAGGAAGGGTTTAAGGTGATAGCTATCCCTAAAACCATGGATAACGATGTTCCCGGAACCGATTACTGCATAGGGTTTAGCACTTGCGTTACACGCACTATTGCATTAACCGATATGTTACGAACCTCGGCAGGCTCGCATGAACGAATACTGGTGATGGAGGTTTTTGGCCGATATGCCGGATTTACCGCCATGCTTCCTACCATGGCTGGCGTGGCTAACCGCTGCGTAATACCTGAGTACAAATTCAACATTGAAAGGCTTACCGAGCTGTTAGTTGAGGATAGAAATCGAAACCCAAGTAAGTACTCAACAGTTTTGGTTTCGGAGGGGGCTACCTTTGAAGGGCTTGAGCAAATGGTTTTCCAGAGTAGTGAACGCGATGCATTTGGTCATGCTAAACTCGGCGGTATTGGTGATATTGTTTCCCGAAAGATTAAAGAGCTAACGCCCAAGTTCAACAACGGTAAAACCATAAACATTATAAGTCAGAACCTTGGCTATTTGGTTCGTGGCGGGGAGCCCGATGCTATTGATTCCATTGTCCCCATGGCATTTGGCAACCTTGCACTCGATCTTATCCTGAAGGGTGTTCACGGAAGGCTTGTAGTTCTTAAGAATGGTCGTTACGATAATATGCCTATTGATGTGGTTACCAGCAAGAAGAAGATTGTGAACGTGGAGCGTTACTATAATACTGAACGTTTACGTCCGTTCTATAAGAGCTTTGAGATGCAACCACTGTTCATCATGACCAGCGAGTAACAATGCAAATAATCCTTCAAATCCTTGACTACTTTTTTGTTGGTTTGCATACATTCATAGTACTATTTAATCTTTTTGGTTGGATATGGGCCAGATTCCGGAGGTGGAATCTGGCCTTGCTTATTCTTACAGGTCTCAGCTGGTTTGGGCTTGGCATATTCTACGGTTGGGGCTATTGTCCTTTAACTGATTGGCACTTCAGGGTACTCCAAGAACTTGGCAGAGCACCTCAAGAAACATCGTATATATCCTATTTGCTAAATAGGCTTTTACAGCTAAGAGTTGACGATACACTGGTTGATAGCGCCACCCTAATTTGTTTTATGGTGGCTTTAGTTACCTCAGTTATTCTGAACGTTAGGGGATTAAGGTTAAAGGATAAAGGATAAAGGATAAAGTTGAAGGATAAAGGATAAAGATGAAGGATGAATGGGTTTTATATTATTGAGATAATGACTTCTGATTTATTGTTTTCCATCCTGTTTTTCCATTTACCTGTTCAGTTTCTGAATTAACTCGGTTGTTATGGAGTGCAGCAGTTTAATATCCTGCTCACCGAGTTCGCTGAGGCGCTCCATGAGCCTACCGTATATTAGCTTATCGGGTCCAAGGTCAATAGCCTTCATCACTGCATCAACTTTTTTTGAAAGCGCCTGAAACGACTGGGTGGTGTCGGCCTTGGCTGCTTGGTTCTCGCCTAAGTTAATTCCCGATAGAATATAGGCATAAACCATCACCGATTGTGCCAGGTTTAGCGATGGGTATTTAGTTTTAAGCGGAATAGTAGTAACCCTTTGGCAAAGATTTATCTCGTGGTTGGTAAGCCCCGACTCCTCTCGGCCAAATACAACGGCCACATTGTTGATTGTGTCGCCTTTCCCCTCGATAAATTTTGGCATTTCATGGCTGTCGATAATGTCCAGCTTTATCCACCTATCGCGGGCCGATGTGGCAAAGGCAAAGTCGATATCGTGCAGTGCTTCCTCTAGTGTATTATAAACACTAGCATTCTCAAGGATATCGTTAGAGGCGTGTGCCAGCTTGCGAGCATCAACCGAAAGGTAATCGCAGGGGTTTACCAGTCGTAAGTCGTTGAAACCCATTGTTTTCAAGGCTCGGGCTGCTGCACCAACATTCTCGGGTACAGCAGGTTCCACAAGAATAAATACAATTTTCATCTCTTTTAGGAATTATCGCAAAATTAACAATGAAATTAGAACTATTTGCCTTAATCTATTGATTTGAGTTGGCTGTATGATTAAATTTGTTTTTACACAAAAGGGTAATCGTATGAAAAAGATTTTACTATTTGCCATTTTTGCATCGGGCGTAACCATTACAGCTGCCCAGGTAAAGCTAACGCAGGAAACCCATGGTTTCTTTGCCGATTTAAAGAACCCAATGGTTCTAACTAGCTATGTTGAACCCGGACAGTCGGGAAGCAACGTGGTATGGGACTTCAGCAAGTTGCAGGTTCAGAATTCTTTTACCGGTAACATTGAAGGTTTTTACACTTCAAAGTGTTGCAGCAAGTTTACCAAGGGTAATGTGGTACTTGAGGAGTTCGGAAACTTCTTTGTTTTTGAATCAACCCCTGCAAGCCTTGAGCAGGTTGGTTACATGTCGGCAAATGGGGTAACCCGCTTTGAGTATAGCAAACCCTTTATTAAAATGCGTTACCCATTTAGCTATGGCGATTTTTACAGTGGCAATTACGAGGGTAATTATATTGTAAACGATAATGTAATTGGTACAATCTCCGGCACTTACCAGGTTGAGGGCGATGGCTTTGGAAAGTTGATACTTCCAAACGGTCAAACTCTTAATAATGTGCTTCGTGTTAAGGAGGTTAGAACCACCAAGCAGGTATTCAGTAGCGGTTCGGCTTTAATCACCGATATAACCTACCGTTGGTATGTGGCTCAGCATAGGTTTCCAGTACTAGTCCTAATCCGTAGCGAGGTCAAAGGCGAGAACTCAGAACCAGTTGTAAGTACACGTGCTGCGTATAATAGCAATGTGATGAATGCTACCACATCAATTCCAACCAATCAAATATCAGCTCTCAGCTTAAGCGCTTACCCTAATCCATACACCGATAGGGTCAAAATTGAGTTTACCATGGCCCAACGGGATCAGGTTAACCTTAGCATTTACGATATGAGCGGCAAGCTGGTAAAGGAAATTGAGAACAACACCCTCGATTCTGGCCTAAAACACTATGAGTTCTCAGCAAAGTCCCTGGGCTTAACCAGTGGTGCTTACATACTCAAGCTAAAGGTTGGTCAAATTGAGGAAACACGCAAGCTGTTGGAGTTATAGATGTTAAATATCTTTATTGAAGGCCGGGTAATCCCGGCTTTTATTTTAACCAGGACTAGTAAGTAGAAATATAATTATACATTTAAACAATTTGTTTCAATTGTTTATCGAGGTAATCCCGACTTATCAAAATCTTTCATTTCGAGATCTCGGAACGATTAGATTTTGTTAGTGGATTCGTCAAACGAAAAATTCAATTGTGAGTATTCCCTAAATTGTTTACGCATCCCCATTCTTTTCAGTCCATTTTAATTTGTTAGTTCATGGTACTTCGGTTTTGCTATTCACTGTTCACCTCTCACTTTTCACTTTTCACTTTTCACTTTTCACTTTTCTCAATTCCTCTAACTTCCTCTAACTCCATCATATTCTTTCTATTCCGATTCATTCCGACTCATTCCTCAAAAATCAGCATGGTTGAACTTGCTAATTCATGGTTCTTGGGCATGATATTGACCCATTTCCCTAAAATTTATTAAACATATTTCAAGAACTCAATGTTTTTGGCTATTTTTACCTTAAAGCTGTAAATTGATGTTCCACAGGGATAGCTTTAATAAACATAGGGTAAGGGAACTTAAGGCGGGCGAGGTAAAAGGGAAGGGCCCGGTTATCTACTGGATGTCGCGCGACCAACGCGTTGCCGATAACTGGGCGCTTATTTATGCCAAGCTAAAGGCAAATGAGCATAAGGTTCCCCTCCGGGTAGTATTTACCCTTGCTTCGGCATTCCCTGCTGCCAATCTCCGTCATTACGATTTCATGCTCAAAGGCCTTGCAGAGGTTGAAAAAAGCCTTGCCCTTGAGGGAATCCCTTTCAACCTCCTAAGGGGCGAACCCGCTGAACAGCTTTGGGAATTTGCCGAAAGGGTTGAGGCTTCGCTTATTGTAAGTGATTTTGACCCGCTTTGGGTTAAACGCGATTGGAAATCGCAGCTTAACCAGCGTATAACCATACCTCATCATGAGGTTGATGCTCACAATGTGGTTCCCTGTTGGTATGCTTCGCCTAAATTGGAGTTTGGGGCGTACACCCTTCGACCCAAGATAAAGAAACACCTATCAACCTTCCTGACCGATTTCCCAGATGTAAAGTTGCAGTGTAAATCGGAACCTAATCCTCATCTTACGCGTTGGCACGAGGTGCTGGTTTGGCTCAATGTTTCCGATGAGGTTAAGCCTGTTAAGGCTTTTGAGGCCGGCGAGAACGCTGCCCACGCAATGCTCTCCGAATTTATTTCGCTCAGGCTAAAGGGCTATGCCGAAAAACGTAACGACCCCACTCTCGAGTGGCAATCGAACCTATCGCCCTATTTGCATTTTGGCCAAATTTCGGCCCAGCGAGTTGCCATTGAGGTGCTAAAGGCACCCGCGCCTGAAACCGATAAGCAGGCATTACTGGAGGAGTTGATTGTTAGGCGTGAACTCTCCGATAATTTCTGTTTTTACAACCCGGGTTATTCCCGATTTGCCGGATTTCCCGATTGGGCTAAGGAATCGCACCGCATTCACCGTTTCGATGTTAGGGAATACCTCTATACCCTAAACGAATTTGAAATTGCTCATACGCACGATCCACTTTGGAATGCTGCGCAGCTGCAGCTGGTAAATAAAGGGAAAATGCATGGCTACATGCGTATGTACTGGGCTAAAAAGATACTGGAGTGGACTACCTGCCCTGAGGAAGCCATGCGTTTTGCCATTTACCTGAACGACAAGTACAGCCTCGATGGTCGCGATCCCAATGGCTATACGGGAATTGCATGGTCAATTGGAGGGGTGCACGACAGGGCCTGGCCTGAGAGGCCAATTTTCGGCAAAATACGCTATATGAACTTTGAGGGCTGTAAACGTAAGTTCGACGTTGAAAAGTATATCAGGATGAATCTTGGTTAAACCTTTTGTAGCTAGAAGGTGTTTAACAATAAACCACAATTCCTATGAAACGATTTTTTGCCATTATCCCGATTATTGCATCAGGTATCCTACTTATTTTTAGCAACACGCTAAGGGCACAGGATAAACTATCGCCCGATAGCTACGTTTTACTCATCTCCCTTGATGGATTCAGGTGGGACTACCCCAATATTTACAGCACGCCCAATATCGATGCTTTTGGGCAGAGCGGTGTTAGGGCCCAGTCGCTCATTAGCTGCTACCCATCAAAAACCTTTCCTAACCACTACAGCATAGCAACCGGATTGCACCCCGACCACCATGGGATAGTGAACAACTCATTCTATGACCCGGAATTGGGATACTACAGACTTGGCGATAGGAAAAGTGTTGAAAATGGTAAATTTTACGGTGGTGAGCCAATTTGGGTGACCGCTGAAAAGCAAGGCGTTAAAACTGCATCGTTTTACTGGGTTGGTTCCGAGGCTCCCATTCAGGGCATTCAACCAACATACTGGAAACGCTATGCCCAAAAGGTACCTTTTACCCAAAGGGTCGATACGGTTCTAAAATGGTTCACGCTACCTGTTGAGCAACGCCCCCGACTGGTTACTTTTTACTACCACGAACCAGACTGGGTTAGCCACGATTACGGCCCTGTTTCGCCCCAAACCCGAAAGGTTGTTGAACAGCTCGATAGCCTAATAGGGTACTTCCTAAACCGTCTTTCGGAATTACCAATAGCAGGGAAACTCAACATAATCATTCTTTCCGATCATGGCATGGCTGAAATTTCATCCCAAAGAGTGGTTAACCTTTCCGATTACCTCGATAAGCAACATTTCAAGTACATTTCAGGCGGAAACCCGGTTTATACCCTTCAACCACAACCTGAACATTACCAGGCTGTTCTTGCCAAGCTAAAATCAATTCCTCACCTAAAGGTTTGGGAGCGAAACGAGATACCCAAACGCTACGTATATGGAAGTAATCCACGGGTAAACGATATTCTGGTTGAGGCAGAGCTGGGCTGGAGTGTAACCTGGAGCGACGATAAGGACAGCTACTCCGGCGGCACCCATGGTTACGATAACCTAATCCCTGACATGCAAGGGATATTCTATGCCAAAGGCCCCGCCTTCAAAAACGGTTATGTTCACCCGTCGTTCCTGAATGTAAATGTTTACACCATATTAGCCCATATTCTGGGGCTAAACCCTGCTAAAACCGATGGGAGTATGGAGGAGGTTGCGGGAATGCTAAAATAAAAAAAGGGTGTGAAAAACACCCTTTTTTTTACTTTATAGGCAAGTACGCTGCTCTATTGATATCCTCAACCGATTTTATGGGTCTAGGCGGGTTAAGGTACTGCGCCAGGAACTTATAGATTTTCACCCTGATTTGGCGTGCAGCCTTTGTATCAATCCTATCGAATGAGTGGCCGCCGGGCATATCCTGGAATATTTCGTACTCAAATTTTTTCCCCACAGCCTTAAGCGATTTAATGAGCGATTCCACCTCAATTACGTAAACATCGTCATCGTTGGTGTTGGTGTGAATGAGCAGTGGGGTTTTTAGCTTGTGGGCCTGCCATGCAGGTGAGCGACGACGGTACTCATTTATATCCTCCCGGGGAGTTTTTCCAATGTGGTAATCGGCATCGTAGAGCTTACGGTACTCATCCTCGGCATAGCCATAGCGCAGTATCATGTCCGATACAGGCACACCGGCAAAAGCGCAAGCGTAGCTATCGGGGTGGTCAAAAATATTGTGCAGGGCAATCATACCCCCGTGGCTCCAGCCCACAATTCCTACACGGTTCCCATCCACAAAGTCGTAGTTCTCAACCATGTAATTGCGGCTGGCAAAAACATCCTCGTTTTCCAACCCGCCATAATCAATTTGTCGCCAGAACGATTGGCCATAGCCTGTGCTGCCACGGTATTCGGGCGCAACCACAATGTATCCCTGGGCTATCATTTCGCGAACTATGTGAGTGTGATATGTGGTAAAATCGGCATGAACGCCCCCATGTGGCAGCACAATAAGCGGGTATTTTTTCGATGGGTCAATGTTGCGGGGTATAAAAACATAGGTCCAAAATTTCAAGGGATTTTTTGCACCGGTTTGCTCAGGGTTTCGGATATGTGCTGGTGGTGGGCCGTATATAAAGACTTTGTCAATAAATGCAACATCGCCAAGGCGGTTAAACCATAGCACATCGTCAATCTGTTTCTCAAGAATATCTATTCTATGGTTCAATTCCTCGTTTTCTCTTAATAGCTTATCAACCTTACTATCAAGGTTTTGCTCGGTTTGTGCAGCCAAGGGAAATACTGCTATAGCCAGGACTAATGTGAAAAAATATCGTTTCATAGCATTTTTTTATATTGATGCATAAGTGGTTAAAAGGTTTAGTAAAGATAGGAAATTTTATGAAATGGGCAAGAAGAATAGTAAAGGGAGAAGGTAACAAAATATAGGTTCGTGAAGCGTTAGCCGTTAGCCGTAAAACGTGAGTGTGGTGGAATGACTTGGTATGACTCGGAGTGACTCGGAATGATTCAGAATGAACCTAATTTGGTGTATTAGTAAGACTGAAGGAAAGTGAGTAATCGAAACCTTGAATCCCGCTAATGCGGGACAGGCTCTTGAACCCTGAATCCCCCTTCGCGTTGCGGTACGTTTACCTTTAAAAATCTTTTTTTCTAAAAACAAAGTACGATAGAACAGTGAAGATAGCAATATACAGGCAAGCAACTAAAATATTCTGTGTGAGCGATGTGCTGTTATTTATGGCATCAATGGTGTTCAGGGTGTTTGCATTTATTGAGTCGGTTTGGCTGAACTGCTTTGCCATAATGCCCAAAAAATCGGGCATGGGGGTAAGATTTGAAATTATTTTAACAGGCATAAGCTGAGCTGCTGAGTCGGGTAGAAATAGGCGAATAATAGGCTCAATTAACGCAAAGTAAAGCAGGTAAACTATAATGGTTAGGGCAATATTTCTGGTAAGTACAATTATTAAGAGCGCTATGGAAAAGTAGCCAAGCATTTGAATGAAAAGTACCAGAATGTAACCGTAGCCGGTTAAAAGGTTTTCCCAAGAGCTTAGGACAGGGGTTGCAAAAAGCGCAATTAGCGTTACCAGAACAACCACGTAAATGGCAATTAGCATCAGGAGCGATAGTTTTGCCTTAAACAGGTTATTGCGGCTAAAGCCGTCGAGTAAACCGCGCCGGTAAGTGCCAAACAGAAAATCGTTACCGCACAGAATAATGAATAAAAGGGCTAATACAAGGTTAAACCAGCTGGCCAACCAGGCAACTGTACCCCATGTGTAGGGCTTTGAAAGCAATATATTGGATTCTACTCCATTGAAGTTGAGTGTTGCCTTGTTAGCAATTGTTAGAACCAGCAGGAAAAGGAGGGCATGGAGCGAAATTAGTACCCAAAAGGTTGCATAACCAAGGGTTTTAATTAGCTCCGCTTTTACTGCTCGTATCATAGGCTGTTTTTTTACTTTCGAACTAGTGTAATAAATAGCTCCTCAAGGTTCAGGTTGCGGATTTCGAAAGAGTTAACTGCTATTCCGTGATTTTGAAAATCGGTTATAAGGGTTACCTGATGCTCGCTTTTATTTACCAGTAATTTGAATGAATTACCCACTCTTTCAATAACCTCTATACCGGGGTTGCTGTTAAGGAAATCAATCAGATTTTCAGAATCCCGAACCTCAACAATTGCCACCTTGGCCGATGTGAGCAGTTCGTTGACCCCACCAAAAGCTTGCAGGTGACCTTTTTTAAGTATTGCCACATGAGTACAGGTACGTTGAACCTCATCGAGGTTGTGGCTTGCAACTATGATGGATGTACCTCCGGCATTTAGCTCTTTAATTAGGTTCCGAACCTCAACAATCCCCTCGGGGTCTAAGCCGTTTGTGGGTTCATCAAGTACAATAATTTTTGGGTTACCCAGCAAGGCTTGTGCAATAGCCATGCGTTGCTTCATTCCAAGAGAGAAGGTAGCAACCTTTGCTTTTAGGTTGGGGGTTAGGCCAACCCGCTCAACGGCAGGGAAAATCGCATTATAGCTGATATTCTTAGCCAGTGCGCTGATACGCATATTATCATAAAGGGAAAGGTAAGGGTAGAATGTGGGAACCTCAATAAGAGCCCCAATCCTGGTGGTTGGAACATGGTTTGGTGGGGTGTTAAACCATGTGAAGTGGCCTGAGGTTGGGTATCGTAAGCCCATCAATATCGATAGTAGTGTAGTTTTACCGCTACCATTAGGGCCAAGAATTCCCAGTACCTGACCTTCAACAACCTCGAGCGTGAAGTTACATAGCGCTTCGGTTGTTCCGTAGTTCTTGGTTAGGTTGTTTATTGACAGTAGTGTATGCATACCCACTTGGGAATTGGGTTAGTTACCCATTTCCGACATGAACTTGATACGCATCAATCGGATTTCCTCCTCGGTGATATCATCATCGCCAAGGTTAGCCATTGCTTCCTCAATACTTTCGGTCTGAGCCTCGTTACGGAAGTAGTCGAATATCTCCTCCTGCTTATCCTCGTCAATTACTTTGTTGATGTAGTAGTCGATATTGATGCGTGTTCCGGAATTTACAATGGCCTCAATTTCAGTGAGCAGCTCGTCCATCTCTAGGTTCTTAGCCTCAGCAATATCCTCAAAATCCATTTTGCGGTCGATGCTTTGGATGATGAATACTTTCAGGAGCGATTTGTTTGCCACCGATTTAACAACCATATCCTGAGGACGGATAATTTCCTTTTCCTCAACATATGCCTTAATAAGCTCAACAAATTCTTTACCGAAACGTCGCGCTTTACCCGCTCCAACACCCGATATGTTCTGCAGTTCATCAATTGTAATGGGGTATTGAATAGCCATATCCTCCAGCGAAGGGTCTTGGAAAATTACGAATGGCGGAAGATTTAGCTTCTTGGCCATTTTCTTGCGGAGTTCCTTGAGCATGTTCAACAGCTCATCGTCGGCGGCTCCACCACCAGCCTTGTCGGGCGATAGTCCAATGGCCTCTTCGTCGTCGCCTTCCTCGTAGCGCTGGTCAAGGGTAAACATAACCTCCTGAGGCTTCTCAAGGAAATCCTTACCCTTTTGGGTAACCATTAGCAAACCGTAGTTCTCAATGTCCTTATCGATGTACTTCATTACCAAGGCTTGGCGGATTATGGAGTTCCAGAACATGGGGTCTTTGTCAGCCCCTTCGCCAAAGGTGTCGAGCTGGTTATGCTTATACGATTTAACGGCAGCGGTAACATTCCCGGTAAGGATGTTAACTATATGGTCGGCCTTGAACTTTTGGTTAACGGCAAGTATGGTTTCCAGAACCATTTGAAGTTCATCCTGCCCGTCGAACTGGGTTTTGGGGTTAAGGCAGTTATCGCATGAGTTGCAATTATCCTCAGTGAACTCCTCGCCAAAGTAGTTTAGCAAGGTTTTACGGCGGCACATCGACGACTCGGCGTACGATACGGTTTCGAGTAGTAGCTGTTTGCCTATTTCCTGTTCCGATACCGGTTTACCCTGCATGAACTTTTCCAGCTTCTGGATATCCTTGTAGCTGTAAAAGGTGATACATTGCCCCTCGCCGCCGTCGCGACCGGCGCGGCCGGTTTCCTGGTAGTAACCCTCAAGGCTTTTGGGTATATCGTAGTGGATAACAAATCGAACATCTGGCTTATCGATACCCATTCCAAAGGCAATGGTAGCCACAATAACATCAACCTCTTCCATCAGGAATTTATCCTGGTTCTCGGAACGGGTGCTGGCATCCATACCGGCATGGTAGGGGAGTGCCTTTATACCGTTAACCTTGAGCACCTCAGCCATCTCCTCAACCTTTTTGCGGCTAAGGCAGTATATAATGCCCGATTTTCCTGGGTTATTCTTGATGTACTTGATTATCTCCTTAACGGCGTTAACCTTGGGGCGTACCTCATAGTACAGGTTTGGCCTGTTGAACGACGATTTAAAAACTGTGGCATTCAGCATGCCCAGGTTCTTCTGAATATCGTGCTGAACCTTTGGTGTTGCTGTGGCGGTTAGGGCAATTAATGGGGCTTGGCCTATCTCGTTAATAATGGGACGAATACGGCGGTATTCCGGCCTAAAATCGTGCCCCCATTCCGAGATACAGTGAGCCTCGTCAATGGCATAGAACGATATTTTTACCTGACGGAGGAATTGAACATTCTCCTCCTTGGTGAGCGACTCGGGAGCCACGTAAAGCATCTTGGTGGTTCCTGCCATTATATCGTCCTTTACCTTCTGTATCTGCGCCTTGTTTAGCGATGAGTTAAGAAAATGCGCCACACCATCTTCAACTACAAAGCTACGCATATTATCTACCTGATTCTTCATCAGGGCGATGAGTGGCGATATGATTATGGCCGTACCATCCAGTATGAGTGCCGGAAGCTGGTAGCATAACGATTTACCTCCGCCTGTAGGCATAAGTACAAAGGTGTCGTTTCCGGCAAGAACATTCCTAATGATAGCCTCCTGGTTACCTTTGAAGGTGGTAAACCCGAAATACTTGTTCAGGTACTCTTTTAGCGAGATTTCCGATGCATCAACTTTCATTTCCTTGCGTTTCCTCTGGGTAGGTATTTAACTTTTGTTAATAGGTTTGTTTAAACAATCAAATAAAAAAACAATACTTTTGCTCTAAGATATACTATTAAATTTAAATTAAGGTTTAGTTTAGCGTCTTTTAACAAAGGATTACAAAAGTAGTAAAAATTGACTTACAATGAACTCACAAATAAAAAGTCTGGCTGTTGAAACCATTAAGTCCGAAGCTGCTGCTATTGAGAAACTTGCAGAGTACATTGACGATAACTTTGAGCAAACGGTTAACGAAATATTTAACGGAAAAGGTAGGGTTATTGTTACCGGTATAGGCAAAAGCGCCATAATAGCAAGCAAAATTGTTGCAACCCTTAACTCCACAGGCACTCCGGCCATATTCATGCATGCTGCCGATGCCATCCATGGCGATTTAGGAATTATCCAACCCGACGATATTATCATTTGCCTGTCAAAGAGTGGCAACACCCCTGAAATCAAGGTGCTTGTACCTTTAATAAAGAATTTAGGGAATAAGGTAGTTGCCATTGTTTCAAATACTGATTCGTATTTGGCCCAAAAGGCCGACTACGTTTTGCGGGCAACCGTTGAGCGCGAGGCCTGCCCCAATAACCTGGCTCCCACATCGAGCACCACTGCTCAGCTGGTAATTGGCGATGCTTTGGCTGTGTGCCTTTTAAAGCTACGTGGTTTTACTCCTGCCGATTTTGCCCGTTTTCATCCCGGAGGCTCGCTTGGGAAAAAGCTTTACATGAGGGTTTCCGACATCTTCTCGCAGAATAATGTGCCGAGGGTTCACCCAAACGACCCAATACCTTCAGTTATTATTGAAATTTCGTCGAAAAGACTTGGCGCTACAGCCGTATTGGACGATAACGGAAAGCTCATGGGTATAATAACCGATGGCGACCTGCGTCGTATGCTCCAGAACAACGCTACCATTGAGGGGTTAACCGCCAAGGATATTATGTCCAGAACGCCAAAAACTATCGACCCACATGAGCTGGCCATTAATGCCTTCCACCTGATGGAGCAGCACAAAATAACCCAACTTTTAGTAATGGAGAATGAAAGATACCTGGGAGTTATTCACATTCACGATATACTGCGCGAGGGTATAGTTTAACCTATCCTTTATTGCCATGAAAAGCAGGTCGGAGATGACCATTCTTGAGCACCTGGCGGAACTTCGGTTGGTTTTGCTAAAAGTAGTTGTGGCTGTGGTGCTGGCAAGTGTGGTTGCCTTTCTTTTTGGCGATAAACTTCTTGAGCTACTTACGCAGGTTAGTGATCCCAACTTTATCACAAACCGATGGTTATGCAAACTGGCTGGCATTCTAAACTCCCCCGATTTGTGCATCAATAGCCATAGGCTAAGTTTTAACAACATTGAACTAGCCGGGCAATTTACCCTGCATGTCAGGCTTGCTTTTTTTGGAGGAGCAATACTTATTGCACCTTATAGCGTAACAGCCATTGCAAGGTTTATTCTACCTGCCTTAAAGGAGAAGGAACGAAAGGTTTCCATAAAATTTTTAATATACAGCATAGTTCTTTTCATTATTGGTGTGGCATTTGGCTACTTTATTATTGCACCCATAGCTGTTCATTTCCTGGCTAATTACAGCTTGAGCGAATCAATTGCGAACCAAATAACCGTTCAATCGTTCATTAGAACAGTTACGCAAACTGTTTTTGCAATGGGGTTAAGTTTTGAATTGCCTTTAGTAGTTTTCCACCTGACTAAATGGCATATAATTGAGATTAAAGTTTTAAAGCGAAATAGGCCCATAGCTATTGTTGTGTTACTTACATTGGCTGCCATTATTACACCGCCCGATGTATTTAGTATGATAATTGTAGCTGTGCCGCTATGGTTGCTTTACGAGGTAAGCATTTTTGCTACAAAATGGGCTAAAACTAAGGATTAGCTATGAAACGCCTTTTAACAGTATTATTTATAGCATTTTTTTGCTCAAATTTTGCTCTCGGTCAAGGTCAAATAACCAAGATTAGGGGCAAGGTTTTAGATGCTCAAACCAACGAGCCTTTGCCATACGTTAATGTTACATTCAAGAACACCACTCAGGGTACCATTACATCCGAAAAAGGAGAATTTTTTCTTGAGTCGCGCATAGCAACCGATACACTTATAGTTTCTTTTGTGGGTTATAAACCCGCAATGCTCAGGGTTAAAAAGGGTGTTTACCAGGAGGTATCGGTAAACCTTGAGCCAGAGGCCATTGAACTTGAAGCAGTGGTTGTTAAACCAGGCGAGAGTCAGGCAAATCGCATTATCCGGAATATCATCGCGAACAAGGATAAAAACAATCCTGCAAATTTTAGCTATAGCTGTAAAAACTACAATAAGATTCAGGTTGATATCAATAATATTGATGAGGATATTAAGAAACGCAAGGTATTCAACCAGTTTCAGTTTATATGGGACTATGTTGATACCAATGCGGTAACCGGTAAAACTTACCTGCCAATATTCATTACCGAGTCGTTATCGGATTACTACTACCGCGCAAATCCAAAGATGGAAAAGGAAATCATCAGGGCTACTAAAATGTCAGGTGTTAACAACGAGAGCGTAGCGCAGTTTACAGGCAAAATATACCAAAGCGTTAATATTTACGATAACTACATCAACATTTTTGACCAGGGGCTGGTGAGCCCTATTTCCAACTCCGGGATGCTTTTCTATAAGTACATTCTGCTGGACAGCATGTATATTGATAACCGTTGGTGCTACCAGATTTCGTTCCGTCCCCGCCGCAAAATGGAACCAACCTTTACGGGCGATTTCTGGGTAAACGATAGCACGTGGGCTATTGTTAAAGCCCAGATTAGGTTATCGGATATGGTGAACCTGAACTTTGTGAACGATATGGTGGCTACTGCTGAGTTCATGCCGCTTAACGATACCCTTTGGTTCCCGAAGCAAATGACCCTTTTTGTCGATTTTAACCTCACCGATAAAACAACCGGATTTTTTGGCCATAAAACAATATCGTACAGCGATGTTAAGCTAAATGCTGACTTTCCCAAGGAAATTGCTGAAATGCCCACCAACCTGAAAGTAGAGGAGGGGGCGCTTGACCAGAAGGACGAGTTTTGGAATCAGGCGCGTCCATTTGAGCTTACCCCACGCGAGGCAGGAATTTACCAAATGGTCGATTCCATACAGCAGGTTCCAATGTACAAAACATTTATCGACATTATCGATATGTTTGTAAACTACTACTATACGGTTGGTTACTGGGAAATAGGGCCATACTATCAAACCTATAGCTTCAATGAGATTGAAGGGAACCGGTTTAAGGTTTCGGGACGAACAAGCAATAAGTTTAGTAAAAAGATTATGTTCGATGCCTTTTTGGCATACGGCGATAAGGATGAGCGCTTTAAGTGGGGGTTGGGCTCACTTTACATGATTAATAAAAACCCACGTGAAGCCGTTGGTGTAAGCTACAGAAGCGATATTGAACAGCTAGGGCAAAGCCCCTATGCGCTCACGGAGGATAACATTCTTACATCGTTCCTAAGGCGTAACCCTAACAATAAGCTGACCCTTGTAAAGGACTTTACGGCTTACTATGAGAAAGAGTGGTTTGTTGGCCTATCCAATAAGCTCACTTTTAGCCACCGTACCATTTACCCAACTGAGTTTATCCCATTTACGCCTGTTTTAGGAGGTAACGATTTAAAAAGCATTACCAATGCCACATTCACCCTAAATACCCGTTGGATTAAAGATGAGCGCTATGTTTCGGGCGAGTTTGAGAAAGTTAGCCTGGGTAGCAATTGGCCGGAGGTCAACTTTGATATAACCAGGTCAATTAAAGGTTTTGCCGGATCCGACTACGATTTCTGGAAGTTGCACTTGAACTACTACCATAAATTCAATGTCAACCCCATTGGGTATGCCCGATTTATTCTTGATGCAGGCAAAATTTTCGGGAAAGTACCTTACCCTCTGCTTCAGCTTCATGAGGGTAACGAGACCTATGCATTTGACCGGTATGCCTTTAACATGATGAACTACTACGAGTTTGCTTCCGACCAGTATGTAAGCCTTTACTATGAGCACCATTTTCAGGGGATATTCCTTAACCATTTCCCGATACTCCGGAGGTTAAAGTGGCGCGAGGTGGCTACTGCCAAGTACTTGATAGGGAGCATTAGCAACCAGAACATGCAGGTTCTTCAATTCCCGGCAGGCTTGGGTGAGGTTTCAAAACCTTACATGGAGGTAAGCGTGGGAGTTGAAAATATTTTCAAGGTAATACGGGTCGATGCCCTTTGGCGCCTAACCCATTTGGATAATCCAAACATCCAGCCCTTTGGGGTTCGGGTAGGTTTGCAAATCATCTTCTAAATCTTTAAACATGGCTTTTGATTTCAATCGGTTCATCAGCAGGGAAAACACATCGTGTGTGAAGTACGATTTAAGGCAGGCTATTTTTGGAAACCCCCACGTTTTACCCATGTGGGTAGCCGATATGGATATTCCAACCCCTGATTTTATTATTGATGCTATCCGTGAAAGGCTAAACCATCCCGTTTTGGGTTACACCTTCCGCGATACCGAATACCATAATGCAATAACTTGGTGGTATAAGCATCGCCACAGTTGGGATTTAAAAGCGGAATGGATTGATTTTTGTCCCGGTGTGGTTTCAGGATTAAGCCACGCTATAAGGGCGTTCACAAGCCCAGGCGACAAAGTAATCATTCAGCCACCGGTTTATCGTCCATTTTTTACAACCGTAACAGGTAATGGAAGGGAACTTGCTTTTAACCCCTTGGTTGAGAACGATGGTGAATACACCTTTAATTACGATTTACTTGAAAAGCAAGCCTCACAGGGTGCCAGGATGCTAATCCTATCCAATCCCCATAACCCGGTTGGAAGGCTTTGGAGCAAGGAGGAACTCCTTAAGCTTGGTGAAATCTGTACCAAGTACAACCTGATTATTGTATCGGACGAGATACACTCCGATTTGGTTTTTGATGGTAAAAAGCATTTCTCAATTGCTTCGTTATCGGAGCAGCTTGCCAGCATTACTATTACGTTTGCATCCATGAGCAAAACTTTTAACCTTGCAGGGCTAGCCAGCGGCTTTGTTATTATTCCTAACCCTACGCTCAAGGCAAGGTTTGCTGCTGAGCTGGAGGCAAGCGGAGCAGGCATGGGAAATATTTTTGGGTTTGAGGCATTAAAAGCGGCATTTACACCGCAAGGTGAGGAGTGGCTAAGCGGACTCATGCAACACCTTAACTCAAACTGGGAACTGCTCAGCCTGGGGCTTGCTAAGTATGGCAAGGTTAAGGTTCGTAAACCCGATGCCACATACCTTGTTTGGGCCGATTTCCGTAACACCAACCTACCCGATGACGAGCTAAATAGGCTTTTAGTTTATGAGGCCGGGTTGGGTTTTAGCCCGGGAACTGAGTATGGTGCGGAGGGAAAGGGCTTTCAACGAATCAACATAGCTTGCCCAAATCAAACCATTGAGTTGGCTTTAAAAAGGCTTGCTAAAATAGCACGATACCTAGAGTAGAAGGCCAACCGTTAATCAGAGTTAAAAATATTTAATCGTTTCATTGAACCAAAAGGCGTTTACATCGGTTTATGATGTAAATCCTCTTGCCTTTATCCCTTTTTTTGAATATATTTATACTGTAATCGGAACTTATATGCGGATTGTATTTATATCGATACTACTTTTTATTTCATCGTTAGGGGATGGAGTTGCCGGTATTACTGATATTACAGGAATATCATCTAAAATTGTGGAGCTGAATGAACAGATTAGGCAAGAGCATTACGGTAAGGTAAGCTCAGTAGTTGTGCTTAACATGAGAGGCAAACCTATTTTTGAGCAATACTATGGTTTTAACAGCAGGAATAGCCTAAATCAGATTAGCTCAGTTACCAAGAGCATCACATCGCTAGCCTTAGGAATTTGTATCGATAGGGGTTTAATACCCTCAGTTGATGAGCCGGTTGTTAAGTATTTTCCTGAATATAACAAGCAGTTCAATGAGTATCCGGCCAAGAAAAATATCACTCTAAAACACTTGCTTAACCAAACCACAGGATTAAAGTGGGATGAATGGTTTTTCCCATACAACTATGCGTCGAACAGCCTGATAGCCCTTTTGGAGAGTAAAGCGAATTGGATTGACCATTTTTTCAACCTGCCTGTCGATACCTTGGCGGGTGTAAGGTTTAACTATAACAGCCTATCGTCGCAGGTAATTGCTGAGGTGGTAAGCAGGGTTAGTGGCATGTCATTCAACCAGTTTGTCGTGGAAAATATCTTTAAACCGTTAGGCATTGACCAATACCGTTGGGATGAATACCCCAATAATCGATTCCCTGCATGGGGAGGGATATCCCTAACCACCCTCGATATGGCCAAGATTGGCCTATTGATGCTCAACAACGGAAGGTACAGGAACATGCAGATAGTTTCAGCAAGCTGGATAAACAATTCCATAACCATTCAATCAGTATATAATCAGAACACGGGTTATGGCCTACACTGGTGGGTTGAGCATCAAACCGGCGAGCCTTTAATGTACTATGCGGCAGGCTACGGCGACCAGTACGTGTTTGTTGTTCCGGAAAAAGAGATAGTGATTGCAATAAACGCGCAAAACTTTTCCGATTACCAATGGCCAAAACCGGTTATTGATATTGCCAGAGCAATTGCAACCTCAATTTGAAAAAAGTAACCCCTAATACCAATCGTTATGTCAAAACTCAAAACTAATTATCTAGGAATAGAGCTGCGGAACCCGCTGATAGTGGGTGCATCGTCGCTCACGTCAAACATCGATACCCTGAAGGCCATTGAGAAGGCCGGAGCGGGTGCCGTTGTTTTTAAATCGCTTTTTGAGGAACAAATCCAGCTTGAGGAGTTGGAGCTGGAGAATGAGCTTGAGGAATACAACGAGCGTCATGCCGAAATGGTTAAGCTATTTCCAACCCTTAAGCATGCAGGCCCGGCCGAACATCTGGCCAAGCTTAAAAAAGCAAAAGAAACGCTTGGAATTCCGGTTATAGGGAGCCTTAACGCCATGCACCCCGATACATGGGCTGAGTATGCTCAGGCCATTGCCGATACCGGTGTCGATGCCCTTGAGCTAAACTTTTACACCACCCCCAAGGATTTTGAGGTTGAGGGAAAAACAATCATCCAATCGCAGGTTGAGGTGCTGCAAAGCGTAAAAGAGAAAATAAAAATTCCTATTAGCGTTAAGCTTAGCCCATTCTATACCAACCCGCTGGATGTTATTCGGCGGTTCGACGAGACCGAAGTTGATGGCTTTGTTCTGTTCAACAGGCTATTTCAACCCGATATCGATATCGAAAAGGAGGAGCTGGTACAAACCATTATCCTCAGCGACTCCTCCGACCACAGGTTACCCTTGCGGTTTACCGGATTGCTTTACGGCAATATTGCTGCCGATATATGTGCTGCCACCGGCATTATGAATGGTAACGATGCCGTTAAGATGATTCTGGCTGGTGCCGATGCTTTCCAGGTTGTTAGTACGCTTTACAGGAATGGCATTGACCACATTACCGAGATGCTCGCCCAAATTGAGGGCTGGATGAACAAAAAGGGGTATAAGTCCATTGACGATTTCAGGGGAAAGCTGGCCAAAAAGAACCTACACGACCCATTTGCATACCGCCGTGCCCAGTATGTGGATATCCTGCTCCGCTCCAACGAAATAATTAAGACCAATGCCCTGAAGTAAAGAGAAATTCTATAATGATGAAAGCCGGCCTGAGTTGCCGGCTTTTTGAATTAACGGATTGGCGGTATGTTTTTGTTGCCGATTTCGAAGCACTGTCCTGTCAAGTTAAACGAACGTTTATTAGATGCTAAAACGCTGAAATAGTCACTATCTCGGCAATAAAATATACCGCCTGTTACAAGCTGGCCGTTCTTGTCCTCCGTTATTCATTCTTTAATTTTTGCTGCACTGTCTTTCTGTCCGTGCGTAGGAGTGGGACGGGCTTGAAGGCTCTTTTGGCATTTTTGGATTGAGGGAAAGCTTTGTGGGAATGCCAAATGTGCCTGAAAGCGAAGGGACGGTGCGTGTCGGCTTTCTAATGATGTGAACATGTATATCTTGTACATTCGCATTGATAACCTGCTCTTTTTAATGCTCTGTCTTTGGTGTCTTGACTAAAAGGTTCAGGAGATGGTCCTGAAGTACCATAAGAACTTGTATTTGTGTGACAGTCTGAGCATAATACTTCTGCATTGTCTATGCCATTTCCGCCATCTCTTCTTTTATGATGGACTTCTAAGTTTCTGGTTCTTGTACAACGTGCCATAATTATTGGATTTAAGTTGATAATAAACTGGTTATTTCAAAATCTCCTTAATTTTTTCTTCCTCTTTTCCTTGCTCAATCAAATAGCACTCAACTTTGTCATTAATCACGTATTCCTCAAATGGAATCTGTGTTTGGTATGCTTTAATATTTTTGAGTTGTTTCTGCTCTGTCATAATATCGAGAACTTTCTTTTTGTAGGTCGTATCAATGTTTCCAAGAAGATGTTCTCCTTTACTTTCAATGATGTAAACCAATTCTAAATGATTATCGGCTGTCTTTTTTGCAGCAACAAAATCGGGTCTGATTTTATTTTGCTGCCAAC
>NZ_JBBFKU010000026.1:0-50016 GCF_037481895.1 Tenuifilum sp. | reverse complement strand
AAAAATATCAACTGATTATCAGGCAGTATGGTGAACAAACAGGTGAAATTACGTTTTAGTCGGACAATAGTGATAAATAATGAACAACATCATTAACCATTCTTTTTTTTACGCTTAAATAGCTATCTTAGCACGTTATTTCTGAAGTAAAAAATGACTTTTTAAGCTTTTATTATATGTCTGAGGGTGAAAGGATTATACAGATCAACATTGAGGAGGAAATGAAATCATCGTACATTGACTATTCAATGTCGGTGATAGTATCAAGAGCATTACCCGATGTGCGTGACGGTTTAAAACCCGTTCACAGGAGGGTTCTTTTCGGAATGGCCGATCTGGGGCTCAATGCAGGTAAACCATTCAAGAAATCGGCACGTATCGTGGGTGAGGTCCTAGGTAAGTACCACCCTCATGGCGACTCTTCGGTTTATGAGGCAATGGTTCGCATGGCTCAGGATTGGGCAATGCGCTACCCGCTGGTTGATGGACAGGGTAATTTTGGATCAGTTGACGGCGATAGTCCCGCAGCCATGCGTTACACGGAGGCTAGGCTTACCAGAATTGCAGAGGAGACACTTGCTGATATCGACAAGAATACCGTTGACTTTAAGCTAAACTTCGACGATACCCTGGAAGAACCCACGGTGCTTCCTACCAAAATACCCCTTCTACTGGTTAACGGCACATCAGGTATCGCCGTAGGGATGGCTACCAACATGCCTCCCCACAACCTCTGCGAGATTGTTGACGCCATATGTGCCACTGTGGATAACCCCGAGATCACCATAGATGAGCTGCTTAAATATGTTAAAGGACCCGATTTCCCAACAGGTGGTATAATATATGGTTATCAGGGAGTTAAGGATGCATACCTTTCCGGAAAGGGTAGGGTGGTGATCCGCTCCAGAACGGAAATTGAACAAACCGAATCCGGGCGCTCCAAGATTATTGTTACGGAAATACCCTATATGGTGAATAAGGCCGAAATGATTAAAAAGATTGCCGACCTTATTAACGATAAGAAAATTGAGGGTATCAGCTATATTAATGATGAATCCGATAGGCAAGGAACTCGAGTTGTAATAATCCTTAAAAAAGAGGCTGTTGCCAATGTTGTGTTAAACAATTTATTTAAGCACACACAGCTGCAATCCTCTTTTGCTATCAACAATATAGCTTTGGTGGATGGACGCCCCAAGCAGCTTAACCTGAAGGATTTAATAGTACAGTTCATTAAGCACAGGCATAGTATTATCCTGCGTCGTACACAATATGAGCTAGATGAAGCTCAAAAACGGGCCCATATCCTGGAAGGATTACTAATAGCCATTGACCATATCGATGAGGTGATTAACCTTATACGTGCTGCTTCTTCGCCTAACGAGGCCAAGGAAAAGCTTATGGAAAGGTTTGGTCTTAGCGAAGTTCAAGCCCAAGCCATCATCGATATGCGCTTAAGGAGCCTTACCGGGCTTGAGCGTGAAAAGGTTAAGCAGGAATATGAGGAACTTCTAAAGCAAATTGCTTACCTCAAACAGGTTCTAGAGGATGAAACCCTTCAGAAAAAGATCATCAAGGATGAGATGATCGAGATGAAGGAAAAGTATGGCGATAATCGTAAAACTGAGATTGTGCCTGATGCTGAGGAGTTTAACCCCGAAGATTTTTATGCCGACGAGGAAGTGGTTATCACCATTTCCCACATGGGTTATATCAAGCGTACTCCACTGTATGAGTACAAGCTTCAATCCAGGGGAGGAGTAGGCTCAAAAGGTAGCACAACCCGCGATGAGGATTTCATTGAGCATATCTATGTAGCATCCATGCATAACACCATGCTTTTCTTCACTGAAAAAGGCAAGTGTTACTGGTTAAAAGTGTACGAAATACCTGAAGGTAACAAGGCTTCAAAGGGCAGGGCTATCCAGAACCTTATTAACATTGAGAACGACGACACAATACGTGCATACATTAATGTTAAAACATTAACCGACCCTGAGTACCTGAATAATAACTATATTGTTCTTTGCACAAGGAATGGTATAATTAAAAAGACATCGCTAGAGGCGTATAGCCGCCCACGACAGAGTGGTGTAATGGCAATTACTATCAAAGAGGGCGATCAGCTCATAGAGGCATGCCTAACCAATGGTAACAAGCAAATCATCCTGGCTGCTCGCGAAGGAAAAGCCATTCGTTTCCACGAAAAACTTGTACGTCCAATAGGTAGAACCGGAAGTGGCGTTAGGGGAATGAACCTAGCACAAGGCGATTCCATTATTGGCATGATTTGTGTTGAAGAAAATGAAAACAAGGATATACTGGTTGTAGCAGAAAACGGTTATGGTAAACGTTCTAAACTTGACGATTACCGAGTTACCGGTAGAGGTGGAAAAGGTGTTAAAACAATAACTATTACACCGAAAACAGGTAAACTTATAAGCATTAAAGCCGTTGACGACAATAACGACATAATGATTATAAACAAGAGCGGTTTAACCATCCGATTGAGTGTAAAAGAACTTCGAGTTATTGGCAGAACAGCACAGGGTGTTAAACTAATTAACCTCCGGAAAAACGATTCCATTGCGGCTATAGCCAATGTGGAGGCAAGCGATGAAGAAAATATTGATCAACAAGAAACCATTGATAACGACGAAACAGTAAACGAGTAACTTAATTTAACAATTATCTTATGAAACGACTAACAATTTTAATTTCAATGCTTTTTGTTGCTGTAATGGTAACAGCACAAACCAGCAAGGAAATCAATTTCGATCAGTATGCCAAAAAGGTTGAAAAAAGCAACGCCGAAATCCAGGATCCCAAAAAGAATACCAAGGATGCCACATGGATTAAAAGGGGTGAGCTTATGATAGACCTTTTTGATGCTCAAATCCTTAGGGCATACGTTGGAATGGATCCAAATACATTCATGCTTGTTGTTGGAAAACCCATACAGCAGGAAAAAGTAGAAGTTGATGGGGTTCAGCTCGATAAGTATGTTATGGAAAGGGTTAACTTCTACTTTAACAACGGTCAACTTGAACGCTGGGAGGTTACAAAGCCCGTTATCGAAAAACCTCTGGATTTGGCCCTTGAAAGTTTCCTGAAAGCAATTGAGATCGACACCAAGGGTAAGAACTCCAAGAAATTGCAAGAGAACCTTGTAAAACTAAAAGGTCTATACGTTAACGAAGGCTCAAACCAGTATACTCTAAAAGATTATAAGGGTGCCTTTGAATCCTTCAAAAAGGTTATTGAGATTGGTAAACTTCCAATTCTCAACCAGAAAGACACTGCAATTTATTACTATGCAGGTTTATCGGCTCAACTTGCCGGATTACTTGAGGAATCAATTCCATACTACCAGAAATCCATTGAACTTGGTTTTGCCAACGATGGTGCTGTTTACTTTAATATATTTGATGCCTACAAGAACCTGAATAAAGGCGATGAAGGTCTAAAATACCTAGAGGAAGGTTTCATAAAGTATCCCAAAAACACAAACGTATTATTCTCTCTAATTTCCTACTATATCGATAAACAGGAAGATCCTACTAAGATTCTTGTATACATTGATAAGGCAATTGAAACCGAGCCAAACAACTCATCGCTTTACTTTGCAAAGGGTACATTGTACGATAGACTAGGAGATGGCGAAAATGCCCTAGAAGCCTACAAAAAAGCTATTGAGATTGATCCTAATTTCTTTGATGCTTACTACAATATTGGTGCGCTTTACTTCAATAAAGGTGTAAAGTACATTGAGGAAGCCAATAAGGTTCCTGCTCGTGAACTTGATAAATACGATGCCCTTATGGAAAAGGCTAATGCAGAATTTAAGAACTCAATGCCTTACATGGAGCAAGCATATAAAGTAAATCCCAATAGCAAGGAAGCTGTTGAAGCTTTGAAAAATATCTATTTCCGCTTCCGTAACGAGAGCCAGGAAATGTTGGATAAGTACAATGAATTCAACGAAAAGGCAAAACAGATGTAATTCCGATAAAATAATAAAAGCCCCGAAGTGGGGCTTTTATTTAAAGTATATTACTTAACATAATATTAATTATATGACTTTTATTTAAGTGCTTCTGGTGTCCAGTTCTTTAGAAAATTTAAAACCTTCTTTCGGTCGTAACCATCGCCAGACTCAAGCAAACCTGAATCTTGAGTGTGGATCCTATTTCCATTGGAATTTAAAATCACAAGAACAGGAAAACCAAAACGCTGTGGCTTTTCAAGTTTTTTCAGAACATCTAAATTTTTATTTTCCTTGCTGTAGTTAACCTTAACCACAACGTAGTTTTTGGTAAGGATTTCGGATATGGTTGAATCTGCGTTCATAAAATTATGGAGTTTAACGCACCATGGGCACCAATTGCCACCAATTTGAATAAAAACATGCTTATTTTCCTGCTTTGCTTTGTTTATTGCGGCTGCAATTTCAGCCTTAGCGTCGGCATTGGGATTATATATGTTTACCTGGGCATAAGCCATCAATCCCAATAAAATTAGTAGATTTAGTAGCAACAATCGTTTCATAGTATTTAATTTAGAGCACTCAAAGATATTAATATATTGGAATCGGATATTCAAAAGCAAAAAATCCTATTTTAACACTCTGGTATTGTGTTATATAATATTTTTTGAAAAAAATATTCATAACTCCCCTTGCAATTTCTTTTTTTGCACTATAATTGCGGAAAATTTTAAGCGATTTATGAGTAAGAAAAGAGCAGCAGTAAGTCTTAGCAATTTGTCTCCTGAGCTTTTAAAAATATTCAAGGAAAGGTTCCCCCATGGGTATCAGGATTTTGTTTTCAAGGTTGAGAAGCCAAATGGCGATTTTTTCCATGCCGTTACCCTTGAAACCGAGGATGCTATTTACCTGGTAAAGGTTCCAGTTAAAATTGACACAAAGATAAAGGATGAGGATGAGGAGAAGGAATTTTTCGGCAGCTTGACCGATGATACCATTGGAACCGAGGGCGATGAATTCCCTGATGATATTAGCGATGAGGAGCCTGCTGAGGAGATGGCCGACGAGTAATTTTCTTAATTTAGCTACATGCGGACGATTTCGAGTAGAGGTCGTCCTTTTTTGTACCCTAAAACTTTGCAGCTAACGCTCTTTCCTACACTGTACGATGAGGCATTCTCAATTTGTACACCACACTTCATGCCAAATTTATCATACACTACCGCAACCCTACTACTTCCGAGTTCATTACTATAATCCTCTTCAATTGCTGCAATCTCAAATTGATATACCCCACCCATCTTATAGTATGGATGTGCTGGGTCAACCATCAAAAATCCTCTGTCATCAGTACCTCTATAACTGGCAACAATAGGAATCCCTTCCTTGAAACCATAGTGTTTATAGTGCTTTACCTTTAGCAAGGTTATACAATTCGATTTTGATTTTAGCAGGTAATACTCCTCGTTCTGAATAACTACTACCTTACTTAGAAAAAGCAATATCTCCTGTCCATTACTCAAGGTATCGGGGCAAATGTCCCATTTAGCGCTTGCAGAAAGGATAGGAACACCCTTTTTAACACTAAGCACTTTAAACTTTACCTCCTCTTGTCCATAATCAATGGTTCCTTTAGGAGTTAAAACTTCAATTTCATTACCAAAAATATCGCATACAATTATACTCTGTACCTCTTCAATTGCAGTATCGCCAATATGCTTAATGTTAAAAGTATATGTACCCCCGGTTTTGTAAACCGGATGCGCTGGCTCAATAAAAATTTGACCCGTGCAGTTTATCTTATCTATCCTGCATTGAATGGTAGAGTTTACTGCTATATTGTACTTATCATAATATTGAGCCGGCAAAAGCAATTTTTTGCCCGATTCATGGGAAAGAACGAATTGCTTGCCGCTTCCAGGCACATCAATTACTTTAGTAACCTTAAAATTATACCACTCCCCTTCCCTAAAAATCATAAAAAACAATATATTGTTTTACAATGAATTAACGTAAAATGATTGATAAATATGATAAAAATAAAGTTTGATTCAAAAATATTAACATATCAATTCCAGAAACAACAATATCTAACTAGTAATCAAAATATTATCGCCTTCAAAAACCTCTCCTACTACTGCCGAATAGGTTAAACCAGCCTCTTTTAAAAGACTTAGGGCCTCATTAACCCTTTCAGGCTTAACACCCATTAGTATTCCTCCCGACGTTTGAGCATCGCACATCAGCATTTTAATATTGTAGTCAACATTTGGGTCACCATTCAAATGGCTGCCTACAAACTCGAGATTACGGAAAGCAGCACCGGGAATGCAGCCCTCATCCACAAGCTGATATACCTCAGGAAGCAGGGGTATTTTGCTTGTGTAAAGCTTAACACCAACGCGGCTTGCCTTAGCCATTTTGTATACATGGCCAATAAGCCCAAATCCGGTAATATCGGTAGCTCCTTTAACACCAACGGTTTGCATAACCTGTGCGGCAGTGTTGTTAAGCTGTTTCATCCAGAAAAGGGTCTCGCTGTAAGCTGCTTCGGATACAATACCTAAGCGCTTAGCGGCTACCACTACACCAGTGCCCAAAGGTTTGGTCAAGATCAAAACATCGCCAGGTTGTAAGCCGGCATTGGTAGTCACCTTATCAGGATGAACTTTACCCACCACGGCTAAACCATACTTTGGGGGATAGTCGTCGATGGTGTGACCACCAATAATAATTGTATTTGCCTTTTGGGCTACACTTGCCCCACCCTCAAGGATTTGCCTGTAGGCATCTAAAGGAACTTTAGTAGAAGGGAACATGGCTATGTTTAGCGCAAGGAAAGGTTCGCCTCCCATGGCGTAAACATCACTCAATGAATTGGTTGCGGCTATTTGTCCAAACTCATACGGATCGCTACATACAGGTGGGAAAAAATCGGTGGTGAAAATTAGGGCTAAATCCTCATTTATCTTGAAAACCCCAGCATCGTCGTGGGTATCAATATCTACCAATACATTGGGATCGGTCACCTTGGGCAGGTTAAGCAGAATGGACTCGAGCACCGAAGCCGAAATCTTAGCCGAACACCCACCGTACTCCACAGTGGTTAACAAGTCGAAATTGGTACTCATGAATCTACTTTTATAACTATGTTAAACGATAACTTATTTAGTTGTAATTCAGTTAAAAGATTATTACTATTAGAACAATCAATTTCAATACACATACCACATTCAGAGCTGTACTCCTTGGGTACTGGAATTATTTGATACTGCAAGCCTAAACCTGCAATAATATGCTCAGCTTGCATTACCTTATGAATACTCTGAAAAAGGAGTAAACATTTACCTTTCCGTTCATCCATGATCGAGCTCTTTCAGGGCAGAGTAAAGGTAATTCAAATCAGTTGAATTATGGTATTTGGAAAGCGAAAACCTGACAGTACCCATAGGGAACGTCCTTAGGGTTTGGTGCGCAAGCGGTGCGCAGTGAAGACCACTTCGGGTTTCAATGGAGTAGCGCTTGAAAAGCTGATCCGACAGTTCTGAAGGGCTGTATTTATTGGAAGTTATTGAGAATAACGATGCCTGATGGTTAACATCAAGGGATCGGAACACTTTAAATGATCTTAAACGCTCAACCCTTTCGAGTAGGTCCATAAAATGTTCGTGCTCGTAGCTATTGGTTACATTTGCCAATATGGCTCCATATAAACCGAAAATACCCAAAACATTTGGAGTTCCGGCCTCAAATCTATCGGGTAAAAAGTCGGGCATCAGAAAGCTATCGGAACGGGAACCGGTACCCCCATGTATTAATGGGTTGATTATTTCGGGGGTGCGAACAAACAGGCAACCTGTTCCGGTTGGTCCCATCAACCCTTTATGCCCAGTTAATGCCAGCATATCGATGTTCCAGGTATCCACCTCAATGGGAATATGCCCTGCCGACTGACTTGCATCGACAAGCAATGGAATATCACCCAGCAGAGCTTTTAGCTCAGCAATAGGCTGTACAACCCCATTCAAATTACTAACATGGTTTACAATACACAGATCGTATGATTTTAGATCCAATTGTCTGAGGCCTTCAAGATTTATTGAACCATCGGGGTTGTAAGGCATGATATCGAACTCAAGTCCAATAGTATTCTGCAGGTGCAACACAGGGCGTGTTACCGCATTATGCTCCAAGGGGGAAATAAGTACTCGTTTTTTCCGGTATGAAAAACCCTTTATGGCAACGTTGAGTGCATGGGTTGCGTTGTAAGTAAACACAATATTTTCGGCAAGGCTTGTGCCTAATAGCCTGGCGAGTAAGATTCGGGTATGCTCAACTATCCTAGAAACATTAATGACCCTATCGTATGCACTACGTCCATAGGTGCCACCAAGCTTCAGGTACTCATTAATGTATTGGGCGACTTCAGGTGGCTTAGGGTGACTGGTAGCCGAATTATCGAAGTAATAGTTCGCCATTACTACGGTTTAACAGTATGGATTCCTGAGCTAAGCCTTTCAGCAATATAGAGCATATTTGAGATTGTTCCCACCTCAATTTTATCCTTTATACTAAAGAAATCGACACATGTTCCGCAAAGTGTGATTTTAACACCCATTTCCATTAGTTTTACTAGGCTCTGAGCAGTATCGCTACCCTTTACAGCAAGTGTAACTGCGCTATTGTAACAGATGATCTCCTCCGGAAGCCCTTCGAGACTGGGTAGAGTGTTTAAAAAACCTTTCATGAGAATTTTTCCCAAATCATTGTCACCATTCCCCATTAAATGGCTGGTAAGAACAACAATGTATTTTTTGCCTCTGGGTGGAAAACTGACCTCGCAGTATTCCTCTGCCTCTTTCTTGGGATTAAATTCCGAACCAGTTGGATTGATTATTAGGGTAAAAAGTCCATTCTGTTCATCAACGGTAAACGGGATTGCGTTATCGGCTAAAAAACGGGAAACATTCTGGCACGATGTTGCGTTGTCTATTAAAACCTGAATCGTTTCATCCTTAACCGATTCTTTCAGAGCCTTTTTAGTATTGATAAGTGGCTGAGGGCATAGCTGTCCACGACAATCAATAATTTTTGTCATATTGGTTTCTTTAGTTTAAACTATATCGCTATTTATCAATGCTTTATTAATGCGCTTAACAATAGCCGGTCCCTCATAGATGAACCCTGTGTAAACCTGAATGAGTGTAGCACCAGCTTTCAGTTTCTCTATTGCATCGTCAGGAGAATGAATGCCACCAACCCCAATAATAGGTTTTGCCCCCTGGGTAAGGGTGTGAATAAGCTTAATTACTTCTGTAGAACGTTTAGCCAATGGCTTACCGCTTAAACCTCCATTCCCAATGGTTTTAACTTTTGCTTCAGGGGTTTGAAGGTTATCGCGTGATGTTGTAGTATTGGTTGCAATATACCCATCAATTCCTTCTTCTTCAGCAATTTTAATTGTGGCTGTCAGATGTTCATTGGTGAGATCCGGTGAAACCTTAAGAAGTATTGGTTTATAGAAATCGTAGTTCTTTCGTTCGGCAGTAATTGCCTTAAGTAAGCTTTTCAGACTATCATCGTCCTGCAAATCGCGCAGATTTGCTACGTTGGGACAACTAACATTTACCACAATGTAGTCCACATGGGGGTATAAACCATGGAAAACAGTAAGATAGTCATCGATTGCATTTTGGTTTGGCGTTAACGTATTCTTTCCAATGTTTCCACCAATTATTAAATTCTTCGGACGACGCTTTCTTGACAGGTTCAACTTAACATAATCAACACCTTTATTATTAAATCCCATTCGATTTACCAAAGCATTGTCGGGAATTAAACGGAATAAACGTGGTTTGGGATTTCCGGGTTGAGGTTTTGGTGTAACAGTTCCAACCTCGATAAAAGAAAAGCCAAAACAGGCTAACTCGGGAAAGTAATCAGCATTCTTATCGAATCCAGCGGCAAGACCAACGGGGTTGGAAAAATGATAGCCAAAGACCTCGCGCTGAAGCGAAGGGTGAGATACCGTGAACATTTTTAAGCAAAGAAAACGCACCCCGGGAATGGTAAAGGCAACTTTAAGCGTTGCGACCACTAATTTATGAGCAAATTCTGGATTTAAAAGGAAAAATATTGGTCTGATTAACTTCTTGTACAGCATTTTTTTTGCAAAACTAACAAAAATAGTTAATCGGACTTTGAGGGGAAATATATTTCAAAAGTATTATCTGAATAAATAAAAACAATTTGCTTTACAGCTTTTGGTGAAACCGAAATGTTTACATTTGTAAATTTTGACGATTTATGCAAATCTTCAATTTTATCGTTGGTTTTTAAACTGGGATTATCGGTTTTGGGGATTAATGCTGTTGGTGGATCGAAAAGCGACTGTTGAACTGCAACCTTGTACATATTACCCTTGCCGGTTATAAGCCAATCTATATTCAACCTTGGGAAATTTGTGGCTAGCTTTTGGATAAAGTCAAAACTTGGCTTATTTCGCCCTGAAAGTATATGGGAAATAGCGCTGGGTTGAACCTCTAATATATCGGCCAGCTTCGCAGCAGTTATCTTTTCCTGCTCCATCAGCTTAAGCAATCTCTCGTTAACCATAATTGTAATGTTTTTGATTGCATCACTTACCATTATTCACAAATGTAATTATTTGCAAAATACTAACAAAATACATATGTAAACATTGCAAGAATAATTATATTTACACATGTAACATCAAGTTGCTTGGCTTTGTGTATTTGCTTTTTGGAAAAGCAAACCGATTGCTAACCAAGTAAATTTTAAAAGGAGGTGAATGAATGTTGTCAACCTCTAAACGTGGCTATATTTTCAATAAAGTAATCCCCTTAGAGGAGTTTCATCAATAGGTTAAGTATATCTTTAAATTAAACGCCAAATTTAAGTCATCAACAAGGAAACGATTTAGCATTAAACGACATACAGGACATACCATTAGGCATTGATGTCTAATAAGTTGAAACAAGATTGATCCTGTGATCTAAAATCTTGCTGTCAACCGGATAATTAATCAACCAATTTAACCGAGCGATATGTAATTATAGGGAATTCATTTAGATCTTATAGCACAAGACTCTACATAATTTACTATCGCCGAAATTGGCAAATTCAAAGCAATATCCTTACAATCTTATACGTAATTAAGTAACCATCAAAAGTAAAAGTCAGAAATACTACCCTACTGTGGTTTAATGATTCGGCTTGTTTTGTGTAGTAATAGTTGATTTTACAGGTATTGCTGATTACGGAATAGGTAAACACTCCTCTTGCTACTATATTTATGAAAAATTACCGGTAATAAACCAACTAACATTATGATTCAAAACATCTACTTGAATAAAATACTGTATATAATTGATATTGAACAGTATATTTCAATATTTTAACAAATATTTATTCCAATATTTGTATGTAAACCAATATATTTTAAATTATTAAATAATATAAATCATATATAATATTGATATACAGTTATATAATAAATACGTTAATAGATATTTGATGTATCAATCATATATCTGGGTTAACGTTTTAAGGTATTGTTTTCTTTAAACATATATATTTACATATGTAAACTTGGTGTTTTGTCGTTAATTTTTTGTATTAATTTTTGTTTAGGAATTCCAGGATGATATAAAAGTATCTATTTGATATTCCCTTATTCAATTTCCTTATTTGAAAAGGATGGGAAAACTTAACATAATTAATAGCATATTAAAATAATAAAGGCAAGCAGATAACCTGTAAGCCGGGTTCTGTGCGTTAAAAACGCTCCTATCATTTATCTGGGATTGTAGTCACCCACAACCTCAAGCGACCTACCCCCTCCGACACCCGACAAGCGGGAACAGAACGGGCAGCCCTGTTTCGTAAGAAATCGGAGTATACATGGTCTTGCAGCCCATAAGGTGCACGGCATTCCATATCACTATGGAACCCGGTGAGCTCTTACCTCACCTTTTCACCCTTACCATGCCAAAGGCATGGCGGTTATTTTCTGTTGCACTGCTATGCCCTCGCGGACATCTTCCGGTTAGGAAGTATGGTGCCCTGCGCTGCCCGGACTTTCCTCACCGGTTTTGCACGGCGCGATAGGACGGCTATCTGCTTGCCTATTTTATTGTTTCAAAAAACTCTTTTCCCTTTATACTACTTAAGGAATACCATGGTTGCACCAAAGCCGTATTCTTTAAACGAAGCATCCTGATACCTTAGCTTTGGGTATTTGCTGCTTAACAGCTTGGTTATTTCGTACTTTAACTTCCCATTGCCTACTCCGTGAATAAAAACCATACGTTTTGTAGTTGTGCTTTTAATGCCTCCCTCAAGAGCCGTTTCGAAACGAGCAAGCTGAATTTTCAAGATTTCACCTGGTGTTAAATCCTTCCAATTGTCTATTAGCTCATGAATGTGAAGATCAACCTCTTCAGTTTCAATATTAGGTTTCTTAACCTCTTTTACTTGAACTGGTTTTTCCTTTTGCTTTATTGCCTCTACTATTGCCTTATCGGTTAAGTGACGAATAAAAGCCTCGCGCTTAGTGCTTGCAATAGAAATTATGTATGCGTCGATATCAAAAAAATCATTGCGTTTAAAATTGCCCCTTTTATATAGTTTTATAGGGTCAAGTTCAATATCGTAGAATTCTGGCTGAAATGGCTTATAAGGGATGTTCTTATGGTATATTGCTTGAAGATTCATTAAAATCAATTTACTTACATCTTCGGGAGTTAGCCTTTTAACCAATACCTTTGTATCGGGCTGAAGTATGCCTGAGCTAACTGGAGTATGATTATCGTCAATCACATTTGAAAGTACAAAGAATACCCTATAGGAACTATCGTTAACCAAATACAAATCGAAAGTGGATTGCTGTAGGTTGGATATATTAGTAGGAACAAAAACTATATCCAACGAGATCTCATCACCTGAACTATCAGCAACCTCTGGTGTGTCATTGGTTAGATTGATATCCTCAGTCTTTGGCTTTTTCTTGCGATTTGCTAAAGCCGTTTCCTTTTCCTGAACTGTTTTTATCTGCAGGAGTTCATCGGCAGCCGGTTCAACCACAACCAGCTCAGATAAAAGAGCTGGCATTTCAAAACCATCGAAAGTTTTGACCAAGGCCGTTCGCTTATCGATGATTCGAATAACCTCGCCCCCTCCAACATCGTTTAAAAAACGAACCTTACATCCTACAGCTACATTCATAATAAAACTCCTCAGAATTACTCACAAATCTTTTAACCCACAAAAATAACTAATTTTGTGGCCTTAGAGTCAAAAAAGGGATATGAAAGTTAAGAAAATTAGTATTACTGACTATGATTATGAGTTGCCCGATTCAAGGATAGCCAAACATCCTCTAGCTGAGAGGGACTGCTCTAAACTTCTTATTTACCAGAACGGTGAAATAACAAATGATACCTTCCGAAATATTGACCAATATATTACCCCTAAAAGTTTACTTATACTGAACAACACTAAGGTGGTTAGAGCAAGGTTAAGGTTTAAAAAGGAAAGTGGGGCAACTATTGAAGTATTTCTAATTGAACCCATTGACCCAAGCGACTATGCTCTCTCGTTCTCAAGCAAGAAAAAGGTGGTATGGAAATGCATTGTGGGTAACCTTAAGCGGTGGAAGCAAGGCGAACTTCAAATGGGTATAGAAGGCACTGGAGGAAGGCTTGTGGCAAAACAGCTAAAAAGACTTAGCGAAGGCGTAGAAGTTGAGTTCTCGTGGAACAATAGTTCTATGTCATTTGCCGATATTGTGGAAAAATGTGGCACTATGCCCATTCCCCCATACCTAAACCGTGAAAGCGAGGATATTGACGGCTATCGTTACCAGACCATATATGCAGAGCCCGAAGGATCGGTAGCAGCGCCAACAGCCGGTCTTCATTTTACACCAAAGGTTTTTGAAAGTTTAAGTAATATTCATGTTAAACCCCACTACATAACCCTACACGTAGGTGCAGGCACTTTTAAACCTGTAACATCCGATACCATTGAGGATCACGAGATGCATACCGAACACTTTTTTGTTAGTCTAGAACTAGTAAGAAGACTATATCAAAATAGCGAACCTGTTGTGTGTGTAGGAACAACTACCATAAGAACCCTGGAATCGTTGTATTGGCTTGGGGTTAAATTAAAACTTGGCAAGGTAAATGGGAACTTTAACATTTCGCAATGGGAACCATATGAGCTTGACTTTCAAATAGACGTTGGAGAAGCCTACAAGGCTCTTTACGAACACATGAAAAACAATGGCATTGAGACTTTATCGGCTTCAACACAAATTATTATTGCTCCCGGTTATGAAATAAAAACCTGCGATGCCCTAATAACCAATTTTCACCAACCACGCTCTACCCTTCTTTTACTTGTTGCTGCTGCAGTTGGCAACGATTGGAAAAAAATATACCAATTTGCTTTAGACAACAATTTTAGGTTCTTAAGCTATGGCGATAGCAGTATACTTCATATAAACAAATCAACATAAAATGGGATTTTTGCCCACATCGGTAAAAGAAATAAAAGCATTGGGCTGGGAACAGCCCGATATCATTATTTTTACAGGAGATGCCTATGTTGATCATCCGGCATTTGGCGCTGCTGTTATTGGGCGAGTACTGGAAAGCGAGGGGTTTAAGGTTGCTATTGTACCCCAACCCAACTGGCGTGACGACCTGCGGGACTTTAAAAAACTTGGAGAGCCAAGGCTTTTCTTTGCCGTTACTGCCGGTAATATGGACTCAATGGTAAACCACTATACTGCCGCTAAAAGATTAAGGAGCGATGATGCCTATACCCCTGAAGGTAAAGCAGGTTTTAGACCCGATTATGCCACAGTTGTATACTCCCGAATAATCAAAAAACTATATGCGAGCACCCCTTTGATTATTGGTGGCGTAGAGGCTTCGCTACGTAGATTAACTCATTATGACTACTGGTCGGATACCCTCAAACCAAGTATTTTAGTTGATAGCCAAGCCGATATACTGGTTTATGGAATGGGTGAAAATGCCATTATTGAGATTGCTAAAAAGCTGGACCAGGGTATAGCAATTGAATCGCTACGCGGGATACCCCAAATTGCTTACATTGACCACAATATTGATAAGTATAAACGTAGCGAGGATATTATAATGCTAAGTTCATACGAGGAGTGTTTAACCGACAAACTCAAATTTGCCAATAACTTTAAGATAATTGAGCAGGAATCGAACAGGATAAACAGTAAAATTCTTATAGAACCCATAGAGGATAAGTGTGTAGTAGTAAATCCGCCCTTTAATCCTGCCACAACCCATGAAATTGATAGATGGTATGATTTACCTTATACTCGATTACCACATCCGCGATACAAAGGGAAAACCATTCCTGCGTGGGAGATGATTAAATTCTCAGTAAACATACATCGGGGGTGTTTTGGAGGGTGTAGTTTCTGCACAATATCGGCCCATCAGGGACGTTTTATTTCATCGCGTTCAGAACAATCAATTCTGAAAGAGGTTGAAGAAATAAAAAAAATCCCAGGTTTTTCAGGCTACCTCAGTGACCTGGGTGGGCCATCGGCTAATATGTATGGGATGGTTCCAAAGGATTTAAGCATTTGTGCCAAATGCAAACGGCCCTCGTGCATCTACCCGAATATCTGCAAAAATCTAAATTCGAGCCATGAGCCTATTAACAACCTATACAATAAAGTGCGTAAGGTAGAAGGAATAAAAAAGGCGTTTGTGGGCAGCGGGGTACGCTACGATTTATTTATAACCCGGAAGGATAGTAAAGCCGAGCGGGAATATTTTGAAAACCTATTTCTACATCATGTATCGGGGAGGTTAAAGGTGGCACCCGAACATACATCGGAAAAAGTACTAAAAATAATGCGAAAACCATCGTTTGAACTGTTTAAACAGTTTAAGCAGTGGTTTGATGCTTTGAACGAAAAATTTGGCCAAAAACAGCAATTAATTCCATACTTTATATCGAGCCATCCAGGGTCAACAGAACAAGACATGAAGCAGTTAGCCGAAGAAACCCGTAAGCTAAACTTCAAGCTTGAACAAGTTCAGGACTTCACGCCCACTCCAATGACCCTAGCATCAACAATTTACTACACAGGCATTAATCCCTATACTGGCGAAAAGGTTTACGTAGCCCGAAGCGTTGAAGAAAAACGCAAACAGCAAAGCTATTTCTTTTGGTATAAAGACGAAAGTAAATCCCTTTTTACCCAAAGTAAAAAGCGGCCACCCAAAAGGAAGCCGCCTATTAGATAAGTGAGAAGTTTCAACTACAATGAGGTGCTGATTAGGAACACAGCAGCCAAAGAGATAATTGCATAAAGTTCAGGGAATACAGCAAGGATAAGGGTATTTACAAACACCTTGTGCCCATTACCGATGGCGGTAATACCGTTAGCACAAACCTGTCCCTGGCGAATTGCTGAGAAAAGCCCCACAAATCCCATGGCCAGACCTGCACCAAAAATTGCAGCAGCTTGAGCCCAAGTAATTTCAGGAACAAGGAAATTTTTAAGCATAAAGTAACCGGTAAAACCGTAAAGTCCTTGGGTACCAGCAAGTGCACTAAGAACAAGGAAGTTACCAAATGCACCGGGTTCCTTTTTCAAAGCTCCAACCGATGCGTTACCAGCAATGGTAACACCATAAGCACTTCCAACACCGGAAAGGATAATCATTATCCCAATTCCTAAGTAAGCAAAAATGATTGGTTCCATAGTTTAAAATTTATTAGGTTATTTAAATTATAAATCGATTTCAAACTTATTGGGCTTCAGCCGTATTCTTTCGGAAAGGATTGTACCCTCTACCTCCGCCTGTAAAGCCAGCATTTTTGTAAAACTCAACAAATGTCAAACGCATAGGATGTACAAGAGAACCTAACGCAGACATGAAAATATTAATGGAATGGCCAATAAGCAATATCAGAATAATAACAATATGCTTAAGCACCGGAGTATCGGGGGCCATACCAAAGGCAAGGCTATTAAACACACTTCCTAGGATACCACTACTCAGACCAAGGGCAAAGAGACGAATGTATGACAAGGTATCGCCTAAAAGACCAGTAGCCATGTTGTAAGTATCCCAAAGGCCTAATCCAAAGTTGAATAGTGGGTTTTTGCCAGGTGAGTTAAAAAACATTATTCCAACGCCCGCAACACCAACAATAACCATATGGATTGGGCTGAAAAGCTTCAATGAACTTTCGGGGTTTTGTCCTAAAAGGTAAAAAATAGCCATGCTGAGGATTAATACAACCCAACTAATAGTAGAAATGGCATGCTTCCATGAAAACTGTACCCAAAGGTTAGCGGCTTTAACGCACATGCCAAAAACAATCTGCACAAGCCCAAGTATAAGGGATAACTTAAACATCTTATCCTGGTCAAAGAAGTAGGATTTAAAGCTCTCCAAAGCAGGAATATCCAGCTCAACCAAACTAGCGCCAAACACAGTACCGGTTAGTGCTCCAAACAACACAGTAGATATTCCAAGAATCTGAATTAAAGAAAGTAAAGGTTTAAGTTCTGGTTTTGCCTTAAACTTATAGATTGTGGCACCTAAGACAAAAATTAAACCGTAACCCGCATCGCCAAAGCAGAACCCAAAGAAGAGCATGAAGAATGGTGCAAAGAATGGGGTTAAGTCCAATTCTGCATAGGTTGGGAAGGCAAAAAGTTTACTAATGGGCTCAAACAGCTTTGCGAATTTACTGTTTCGAAGTAGAATAGGCGCGTTATCGTTCTTATCGGCCTTAGACGAAATATAGATAATACTTTCGGCATCAAGAACCTCTTTTACCTTTTCATTCAAATCCTCTGGCACCCATCCCTCAAGTACCATTATGGTATTTCCGGCTTCGGCCGTTGCGCTTGACTTAACCATCTTAAAATCGAGATGATTGGTAAGTTCAATCTGCTCTTTTTTAAGTAAATCGATGTAAAGAGCTAGAAAATCTAGTTCAGTATTAATTTCATCGATACGTTTATGGTAGCGATGGATTTCTTCATCTTTTTGTTTAACTGAGAACTGCGGTGTTCGAACCTCCTGAACATCGGGCGAAATAGCCTCGCCTGTGTAATTAACCATTACAAAGTAGTATAGTCCATTGGTGTGGTTAACTATTTCAATAGGATACTCATTTACCCAGTCCTCATTAAAAACTTTCTCGGGTGCAATGAAAAATCGAATTGAAATACCTTTTTCGGCAAGGCTGTTAAGCAATTTCAAGTCAAAATTACCCCACGGTTCAACCTCTGCCAATTCCTTTTGGGCTTTTTTAATAGCATTTTCAAATTGCTCCCGTTCACGTTGAAGCAACTCAACACGCGAAACAATTTCATCGGCTGAAAGGCTGAGTGTGATTTTTTCGTCAGGGGCTTTACGGCCTTCAAGGAACTTTATAGCAGTAGCTATCCTATTGATTCGGGCCAGAATCTCCTTTTCATCCTCGTCAACGTTTCGGTTTTCCATGGAAATATCAACCACGCCCAAATCCTGAAGTTTAAGCAGGAAATCGTCGAAATCGCGGTGATAAACCAGGAAGTTGTACTTATACATTGGTGTTATCATGACTCAACCTCCACGTTTTCGTATCGTTTCTTCACTATCTTCATAGCCGACTTCGAAAGGTTTTCCTCATCCTCGAGGAATCGCTTAATCTTCCGAATGGCGTTCTCATAGCCGGGAATTTGAACCTTTTCGTAAAGGTTTACCTTTTGTGTAGTTTTCTTACGCGCATGGTCAAGGAGCCGCATTTTTTCGTGGTAGAAATCACGTTCAATACCAATTTCGGCTAACTCCTTTAGAATTTTTACTCCATCGGTGTACCAGTAAGGGCGCGCAAAAACGCTATACTCTTTAACACTAAAAATTACCTCTTGTAGAACAGGTATTTTTACCCCGGCAATTTTGATAGTTCCAAGCCTAACATCGTCAATCTGAATCAGGTTACGCTCAAACTCTCCCCAAAGGCTAACCATATACTCATAATCCTTGATACGTTTAGCCAGATGTTCCTCGAGTTCCTGCATCCTATTCTTAGCGCGCTTAACCTCCATACGCAAAGCCGACTCCTTGTTTTTCAGGGTAGGCAAAGCTCTTTGGCGGATTTTAAGCTGCTTATTGAGCTCGTTAAGCGATGTTTTATTGAACTGAAACTTAATTGCCATGTTTTTAGCACATTATTAGTTTGCAGGCCAGTATTTCTCAACCAGCTCGTTCTTAATTGCCACTTCGGTTTTAGAGAAATACTTGGCAAAGAGCTGCCATGCAGTATTGAGCATGGTATCTACCTCTACATTAACATCAATTGCCAGCAACTTTTCGGAATAGTCGTGGGCAAACTTAAGGGCACGCTCATCGTATTCAGTAAGGTCGAAGCCGTTTTCCAGCTTGGTTTTTGCATTTGCAGCATCGGCATACAGACGAACTGCAGCGTTCATAACCTGAGGATGATCCTCGCGGGTTTTCTTACCAATTACAAGCTGTTTCAAACGCGAGAGGCTTCGGAACGGGTCAACGATAACCTTACCGGTATCGCTATCGGTACGGAGGAAGAGCTGTCCCTCGGTGATGTAACCAGTGTTATCGGGGATAGCATGTGTAATATCGCCACCCGATAGTGTGGTTACTGCAATAATGGTGATTGAACCACCATCGGGGAACTGAACGGCTTTCTCGTATATCTTTGCTAGGTCGGAATAAAGCGATCCTGGCATGGAGTCCTTTGAAGGGATTTGATCCATACGGTTCGATACAATACTCAACGCATCGGCGTAGAGGGTCATATCGGTTAGAAGAACAAGCACCTTTTCTTTTTTCTCAACCGCAAAGTACTCGGCTGCGGTTAATGCCATGTCGGGTACAAGCAAGCGTTCAACAGGGGGCTGCTCAGTAGTATTAACAAAGCTAATGATACGGTCGAGAGCACCAGCATTTTCGAAAACATTCTTGAAGAAAAGGAAGTCGTCGTTTGAGAGTCCCATGCCACCAAGAATGATTTTATCGGCCTGAGCCCGGAGTGCTACCATAGCCATAACCTGGTTAAAAGGCTGGTCGGGGTCAGCAAAGAAAGGTATCTTTTGACCGGTAACAAGGGTATTGTTTAGGTCGATACCTGCAATACCAGTAGCAATGAGCTCCGAGGGTTGTTTACGGCGAAGCGGGTTAACCGAAGGGCCACCAATCTCACGAGGTTCACCCTCGATCTCCGAATCGCCAAACATGGGACGGCCATAGGCGTCAAAAAAGCGCCCTGCCAAATCGTCGCCTACTTTAAGTTTTGGAGGTTCGCCAAAGAAAACAACCTCGGCATTGGTAGGTATACCCTCAGTGCCGCTAAATACCTGTAGGGTAACCATATCACCCATAATCTTTACAACCTGGGCTAACCGACCATGAACCATAGCTAATTCCTCGTTAGCTACACCTTGGGCCCGAAGCGATACGGTTGCCTTTGTGATACCCGTTAGCTGGGTGTATATTCTCTGAAAAGCTTTAGTTTCCATTACTGTACCCTTCTTTCGTTAAGAATTGTTTCAAGTTCCTTCTCGTAGTTATAGAACTCTTCGGACTGGAACTCAGAGTAGTTCATTTGCTTAAGCGCGTTGATAATGCGTTTGTAATACGATGAGCATTGCTCAAAACCATCGAAATGGAAGTTAGTATCACAAATCTGCATAACCTTTTCAAGCATATAACGCTGACGCTTCAAAGGCGTATTACAGTCAATTTTATCGAAAGCATCCTGTTGCAATACAACAAAGTCAATGATCTCGGCCTTCCAATAACGATCGTGATAGTCGAGAGGAACACCATCGTCGCCAAGGATGTTGATTTGTTCAAAGGCTTCCCTACCTCGCTGTATGATATTCTTTGCCTTCATTACCATATCAACCCAGGTTTCGTTGACATTCTTATTCAGGAATTCCTGGATTTCAGGGTATTCAAGATACTTAGAGTAACTATCCATTGGGTCAATGGCTGGATAACGTTTACTATCGGCGCGTTGCTGCGAGAGTGCATAGAAACAGCGGGCAGCCTTTTTGGTTGATTCGGTAACAGGCTCCTTAAGGTTACCCCCAGCGGGCGAAACGGTACCGATGAAAGTAACTGAACCAGTGCTGCCATTATTGAGGTAAACGAAACCAGCACGGGCGTAAAAGTTGGCAATAACAGCCGGAAGGTCCATTGGGAAAGCATCGGGGCCAGGAAGTTCCTCAAGACGGTTACTCATTTCACGCAGAGCCTGAGCCCAACGTGAAGTAGAGTCGGCCAAAAGCAGAACCTTTAGGCCCATGGAGCGGTAGTACTCAGCAATAGTCATTGCGGTGTAAACCGATGCCTCACGGGCTGCTACCGGCATGTTAGATGTATTACAAATTATGGTAGTACGTTCCATTAGCTTACGGCCTGTACGTGGGTCATCGAGGTGAGGAAACTCAGTAAAAATCTCAACCACCTCATTGGCACGCTCACCGCAGGCTGCCATAATAATCATATCGGCATTGGCCTGTTTAGCCAAGGCGTGCTGTAGCACAGTTTTTCCGCAACCAAATGGCCCCGGAATAAATCCAGTACCACCCTCGGCAATGGGGTTAAGGGTATCAATAACCCTAACTCCCGTTTCAAGGATTTTGAATGGACGGGGTTTTTCCTTGTAGGCCGTGATAGCCTTTTTTACGGGCCACTTTTGGTACATGGTCACCTTATGCTCTTCACCCTTTGAATCAACCAGAACTGCAATGGTATCGGATACTTTATACTTACCAGCAGGAACAATTGATTTTAGGGTGTATTTGTCAGTAAAGGTGAAAGGCACCATGATTTTGTGCTTAACCCAGTTTTCGGGAACCTCGCCAAGCCAGTCGGCGGCGCTTACCTGAGCACCGGGCTCAACAAGGGGAGTAAAATCCCATTCCGAGTCAAAATCGAGGGCGTCAGTATAGTCGCCTCGCTGAAGGAAAATGCCCTTCATTTTATCTAAGTCGTGCTGAAGCCCATCGTAGTTTTTGGAGAGGAGGCCAGGTCCAAGAGTAACTTCGAGCATGTGCCCCTGGAACTCAACAGGAGTTCCTACTCTAAGGCCGCGAGTGCTCTCGAACACCTGCACGTAAGCCAGTTTCCCAATAACCTTGATAACCTCGGCCATAAGCTTTGTGCCAGCGAGATTGATATAGCAAATCTCGTTCTGGGCAACCGGGCCATCGACTTCAACAACCACAAGGTTCGAAATTATTCCGGTTACTTTTCCTTGAGTTTTCATTATGTTAATTGTTAATTAATAATCGCTTTAAAATTTCTCGGAGAGGTTGTAGGATGACTTGAGATCATCGAAAAGCTTCTTGAATAGTTCCTCACCGGTCTTGGCATCGAGCTTTAGCCAACGATGGACAATACCGGCACGAACAAAGAAACCAAGTATAAAGTTGATATTAAAGTAGTCCCAGGTAGTAAACTCAACTGACATGTCCCACTTAATAAGGTCAAGCTTACGCTCACGCTCCAAAACATCAGTGATATCGGTAGCCTGGATCAGCCTATCGATATAGTCGACTTCGCGCTTTAGGCCAAAATCAGCGGCCTGGCTTTTAACCAGAACCTCAGTAAGCCAGTTATTACCAACCAGTTGGGTGGCAGGATCGACCCCAAGCCTGCGACAGTTAAGCGCGGTAAGCACATTGTTAAAATCGCGATTGAAGCTGAACCAGTACCTTATAAAATCGTTGTTTTGGCTAAGGGCAAGGTTGTAAAAAGATTCGAGGAACCTAATCTCAGGAAGTTTTTCAACCTCAAAAATATCCCTTGGCTGCTCATCCTGGTCAACCGCATCATCGGCAGAGCGCTGTTTGCCTGTAAAGCGGTAGTAAAAATCCTGCATGTATTGTGGGAGCTGATGAATATTCTCATCGAGCTCATCAAAAACAAATTTCTCGTAAGAGCCCAAGTCGTTGAACTCAAGTCCACGGTTGAGCAGCTTATTGAGAAAGTTGTCGTTATCGTAGGGCAAGTGCAGGAACTCTACCAGGCGGTAATCGGAAGAGGAAATCTGTTCCTTAACTTCCTGTTTCAAAGCGTTTACGCTGAAGTCCTTTCGGTCCTGATCTATAATCAGTTCCGGAAGGCCAGCCACCAGGTAGTAGTAGTTTCGCATCATTCTACTTACCTCCAAAAAGCATTGCAACTATTTTTGGACGCATGAAGTCCTTAAAGAGGTTCTCAAAATCCGTTTCGGTAAAGCTAACCACGTAGCTACCATCCTTTGGACCGATGCGGAAACCATACTTTATAGCCCTATCAACCTGAATTTCGACCTCCTTGTTGAGCAATGCATGGGTTTTGGTGGTGAAATGGTCGGTAATAGTTTTAGCCATTTCTTCGGGAACAAGTACACGCAGGCTAACGCTCTCAGCTGAGTTAGGTTCCCAACGGTTAATAGCAGTTTCAATTACCTTTTTCACAAAATCGGCATCCTTTAGGGCGTCAACCAATGGGGCTTCGTAAAGTTTGGTTTCAATTAAGGAAACTATTTGCTGTTTGACCCCACTGATAACCTGCTTGGCGGAAAGAGCAACCTCTGTATCGATATTTTTGCGGTAATCGTCGGCCTCCTTGCGGGCAGCGGCTATAATTCTTTCGGCCTCAGCTTTCGCATCGGCCACTATACGTGCTGCCTCATCCTTAGCCTTGGTCACAAGCTGATTAGCTTCAGCCTGTCCCTTTTCCAGACCTTCGCGATATATCTTCTCGGTTAACTCTTGAAGCTTATTCTGCATAGCTTATTCCTCCTGTATTATCTGTTTTTTAGGGTTTTCGGTGATTATGTTGGTTCAAATTACTGCAACCTGTTACGGCAAAAATAATGTTTAGGTTATAGGCAAAAATATGACAATTGTTATGATTTTACCTAAAAATTAGCAATCAATTCAATGTTTTTATAGCGCATTAACCTAATAATCAATAAAATAATCATAAGCGAAATAAATGTTATTAATATAACATTAAAATATTTTAACTTTTTGCAATCGTTAGCATGTTAACAACTTATTTTATCCAGCGCATTTTTTAACACATTGATTAAGCTCTCAGGGGGTTCAATGCCAATTGACAACCTAACCATTCCAGGGAAAGGATACCTGTCGCCCCACACAGGTTCCACGGGCATCAGTATCGTGTCAGCATCTCCAAGGGTTGGAATGAGATGAATATTGTGCGAAACCAACTGGATAAAAGTGTTGCAATTCTCTTGTTTATTGGTAAAGGAATTGCCTTTAATGTCAAAGGTCACAATTCCACCATACCCTTTGCTAAATATTTTGCTTGCAATGTTGTTTGTTGGATGATAGGCCATTGAGGGGTAGAGAACTTTTTCCACCGCAGGGTGCTTTGAAAGAAACTCTGCGATACGCTGTGCATTCGAAAAATGCTGTGAAATACGTAAGTGAAACGATTTCAGGTAATCGCTAAGCCGATAGGCATCGTCAGGGGAAATCATATGGCCAACCAGCTTGCGGTACTCAATTGCTTGTTTAAGCAAATCGATATCGTTACCACAAACCACACCCGCTGAGAGGTTGCCGTGCCCTGCCAGGTATTTGGTTGCACTATGGATAATCAAATCGGCACCAAAATCTAATGGTTTTAGGATGTATGGTGTTGCAAATGTGTTATCGACAATAACTTTTGCCCCAAATCGCTTTGAAATCTTAACTATTTCAGGCACATCGGCAACAATGAGCATGGGGTTTGAAATAGCTTCAAGAAACACTATATCAGGCTTTTGCTCTTCCATCAACCTTTCAAACTGGCTGAGCGAGTATGAATCGTTGGTTGGTGTAAACCTAACAATATTGAATCCGCGACGCGCAACTAAAACCTTATCGATAAAGGTATTAGTACCCCCGTAAATTTCAGAGAAGAACAGCCACTTCACCGGTTGAGCATTTACCTGAAAAATGGAAAGGGCAATATCAATTGCCGCTAATCCTGATTGAGCCAGGAGAGCCCAAGCAGAACCCTCGATTTTGGCAAGTTCCTGTTCAGCTTGAACAACGGTGGGATTACGGTAGCGGGAGTAGATATATAGGTCTGGGTCAGCAGGGTGGTTTACCTCATCGGCAAAAGCCTTTTTCATGGTTGGGATGTCCTTAAGCCAGAATCCTGAATCCCTGTAAATGGGTGTACGTAAAGAATTTACCTTTTTCACCTATCATTTTTTTATTACCATGCAAGATAGTAAAAAATTTGAGCCGCTCGTTTGTTTCTATCATTAAACTCAATCTCCATTAGAATTTAACCCAAGTGCCATGAATTAACAAATTTAACCGGGCTAATTTTAGGGGAATGAATCGGAATGAATCGGAATGAATCGGAATGAATCGGAATGAATCGGAATGAATCGGAATGAGTCGGAATGAGTCGGAATAGACAGAATATGATGGAGTTAGAGGAAGTTAGAGGAAGTTAGAGGAAGTTAGAGGAATAGTAAAAAGCGAAATGTGAAAAATGAATAGTGAGAAGAGAACAGCAAAACCTAAGTACCATGAATTAAAAAAGATTAAAATGGATTGAAAAAAATGGGGATACGTAAACATTTTTAGAGAATATTCACAATTTAATTTTTCTATCGAGGAATCTACTAACAAAATCTAGTCATTCCGATATCTCGGAATGAAAGGTTTTGATAAGTCGGGATTACCCCTATAAGTAAAGCAGAAACAAGATGTTTAAATGTTTTATTGTGTTTCTATTGACTAATCTCGGCTTAAGATTACCTTTGCCTTGTAAAAAAAATCACTTCAATGAATACCGATTTATTAGGCTGGCCAAATGGTGTAGACTTTGCCATAACAATTTGCGATACAGAAGGGACTATTCTTTACATGAACGAAAAATCGCAAAAGGTTTTTGAACGCTGGGGTGGAAATGAACTTATTGGAAAAAATCTTTTTGACTGCCATTCCGACAATTCAGTAAGAATAATCAAAGAGCTTATGGCCACAGGAAAATCAAACACATATACGATTGAAAAGAATGGAGTTAAAAAATTAATACACCAAACTCCCTGGTACAGCAACGGTAGAGTGGCAGGAATGGTAGAAATTTCAATTGAAACACCGGAAGGAATGCCTCATAGGGTAAGGTAATCTACTTCCCCTTACGCCAACGCTCAAAAATGGATATTTTTGGCTGAGCTGTTGCCTGAAAAATTCCCTTATTTACCTTTCTTATATCCTCTACCACATAGAAAAGGTTTGGGTTAAAGTTTAAAAGAAGATTCTGAACCTCAGGGAGATTCTTCCGGTTAATTACGGAGTAAATAATACTTACCTCACCCTGTGCGCCCTGAGCCTGAAAGGATGTTGCACCAAATCCGCTGGCATTGAGGATCTGAACAAGATCGGCTCCATTATCGGTTGAAAACACCCTGACCAATACCTTTCCAAAAGCCAATCGCTCCTCCACCAGCATGCCAATATAGTTGCCCGTAGCAAAACCAGCGGCATAACCAAAGTAACAGGCAAAATTGTTGAGGTTCTTCATGATTTGGCTTATGGCGACAATCCAGATAAACACCTCAAAAAAACCTAAAATGGGAGCAATGCGGCGTTGACCCTTTGAAACGTAAATAATACGCAATGTCCCTATGGTTACATCGCATATTCGAGCAAAAAAGATGAGCAATGGCAAAACACCATACAGATATAAATCGGATTGAAGAAAGTCGGGAGCCATTTGAAAATATTACTATTGCACTGCAAATTTACGCAAATAAAATATTACCATAAAATTTCTAAATTTAGGCTCTAAAACCATGAATGCGATGTGGAAATATCTTGTTTTTCTGGCAGGAATACTAGTAACCCATGATTTGGCTATAAGCCAAACAAAAATTCGGCAAAGTCCTATCGACAGCAAGGATTTGATGAACACCGTTAAATTCCTATCGTCAGAGCGATTTAAAGGGCGGCTGCCTGGTTCGGTAGAATACGAGCAGGCCTCACGTTACGTTGCTACAAGGTTTAAAAATGCCGGTTTAAATCCATTGTTGGGGAACACCATGCTACAGGAGTTTGATGAAGAAGTTAACTACATACTGGATGCAAGGGTATTTCTATTAGATCAGAACAATCGCCCTACACAGCCCATGTATTTAGGAGAGGATTTTGTATGTAGAGGATTTACCGGTTCAGGGGAAGTACGAGGTGAAACTGTTTTTGCCGGATTTGGTATAAAAACTGATGAATACAACGATTACCGGAGTATTGATGTCCGCAATAAAATTGTTATAGTATTCAAATCGACCCCACCCTGGCAAGCCAGTTCCGGTAGTTGGGGCGATGTATCGCCACGGGGAAAGGCTAGAATAGCAAAAGAATTAGGTGCTAAAGCCATAATCTTTATCGGTGAACCCCACATGACACCAAATACCATGGTATATGGGAGCATAGCCTGTGGCCCTAAGCCACATCTAACTGATTTCCCAATGATACATGCCGGCAGTAGGTTTACCGATAGCCTTTTTAGCAAGTTACCCTACAAACCCGCCGATTACTATGAAATGATAAAACGCGACAAAGCCCCCCACTCCGTTGAAACCGATAAATCAATCTACATCAACGTACGTGCCGTTTACCAGGAAGCAAAAAAGACTTTTAATGTTGTGGGTTATATTGAAGGTTCTGACCCTAAGCTTAAGCATGAATATATTATCCTGGGAGCGCACCTTGACCATGTTGGCTACCAGGGCGATAAGCTTTACTTTCCTGGGGCAAATGATAATGCATCGGGCGTTGCCGGGCTGATTGCAATTGCCGAAGCAATAAACAAATCAACTACGAAGCCCCTCCGTTCAGTTGTTTTTTTGGCCTTTTCGTCAGAAGAATCCGGCTTAAAAGGATCGAAATATTTTGTTGCAAATATGCCCTTTAATGCCGGTAAGGTGGTAGCCATGCTAAACTTTGACTGTATTGGGCAAGGCGATAGCATTGCCATTGGTGGCAGGTTGAGCTATCCGAAGCTTTGGAAAAAAGCCAAAAAGATAGATAAAAGAAACACCAAACTACTAAGCCCCAAAACATTTGGTGGCGGTGGTGCCGATGCCCAACCTTTTTACGAAGCAGGTATTCCTACGCTTTACTTCAACACCAGTGGTGGATATAAGTATCTGCATCAAGCTACTGATAAGCCAGAAACCCTTAACCCTGAAGTTTTTGAAAAGGTTGTGGATTTAGGGTACCTAACCACTATGGAGCTTGCCAATAAAAATTATAAACGAGAGAAGGACAGACAAAAGAAAAAGGCCTCGTAAGTGAGGCCTTTTTTACTTAATTCCCTTCAATCCATTTAATTACCTTTTCGCTGTTTGGTTTTTCCTTTGGTGGTATCACATCGACAAGTTTGCCATTTTCGTCTATCAGGTATTTCTGGAAATTCCATTTAACCTCGCTATCCATTACACCATTCATACTTTTTTGGGTAAGCCACTGGTACAGTGGATGGATGTCGTTCCCCTTAACCGATATTTTTGCCATCATAGGGAAGGATACACTAAAACGAGTAGTGCAAAACTCCTTAATTTCCTGATTGGTTCCAGGTTCCTGCCCCATAAAATTATTGGCCGGAAATCCAATAATTACAAAGTTTTTATCCTTGTATTTATCATAAAGCGCTTGTAAATCCTCGTACTGTGGTGTAAACCCACATTTTGATGCAGTATTAACAACCATTACCTTTTTTCCCTTCAGCTTTGAGAGAGGAAACTCGTTGCCATCGATATCGGTTACCACAAAACTATGGAAACTTACATTTTGTGCATTTGTGGTGCTAAGTGTTGTAGCTAACAGAATTATCATACCTAAAATTTTCATAACGTTTACTTTTTAGTTGTAAAAGGTAAACACTAAATGGAACGAAATGTTTTAATGAAAACCGAAAAAGGAAAAGAAATGTAAAATTCCAAGCGATTTTAGTAACCATCAACCCTGATAGAATAAGGTTGATAATAAGTTCTAAGGTTTTGCAAAACTTTTTTCAGAGCACCCCAAAGAGCGCGCTAATAATTAAAACAGACAACTACCTTTTCCTTACCCATTGACAGAATTATATTCTTTCAAATGCTGATTTGGGTAACCATCCCTTGTTGCCGTCGGCAATTCGAATCTCGCACCACTCGCCAACACTGCGTAAGGTCTCGACCTTTGTTCCTGCGTGGAGTATGAAAAGGTCATTTGAACTCTCCGAAGGAGAACTTTTTACCGAAACGGCGGAGGAAGTTACAATAGCGTGGTTGGAATTTACAATTCTATTTTTTTGCGAAACACTAAAAGCAAGTGACACAATGAAAATAAAAGCAGAAAACCATGAAATGATAAAAGCGTATTTCTTTATTAAATATTTACCAGAGAACTGAAAAATCATAAATAAAATCAGTGCAATTATAAATGATGAAATAGCAAGAAAAGCCCAAGTGTTAGAGCTAAATAGGTTGGAAATGGACTTTACCCACTTAACCACGAAAAAATCAGGGATAGCCTCAATCTTGTCAGTAGTGTAGGCACGGGCTAGTTCGAGGTTAAAAGCGATATCGTCATCGCCAGGGTTTAGCAGATAAGCCCTCTCGAAATTGAGAATGGCGTGTGCTATATCGTTTTGCTTGAAATAGGCATTCCCAAGGTTGAAGTAAAGTTCAGCACTTACCTTTCCGTTTGCTACAATAGCCTCATAATGGGTAACAGCTTCGGAATATTTCCCCTCAGTATAGTATTTATTAGCCAGTGCGAAAAGTGAATCGGGATTTTGCATGGTTACCTTCCCAAACAGGCTAACAGGAACTATCACTAATGATATGTATAGAATGCGTTTCATTTCCTGAAAGTTTTAATATCAAATTTACTTACGTTTTAGAGTATCTTCCAGATCCTCAATTAGCGAAAATGTTTTCTCGTAAATATCAGTCATTTGCGAATGCTCTGCCATTGGGGCAAAACGTGCATATTCGCAAGTCTCAACTATGTAACGGAAAGTAGAAATTCTGTCGGCATCAACACCCTGTTGGGTTAGCTTCTCCGATGTATTATCGAGGCTTAGCGATGCCAAAGGAATATTGAGCTTATCGGACACATACCCCCAAATAGCTTTATGGATCTCCTCAAAGAACTGGGCATTATTGTTCTGCTCAAGTAGTTGCGACGCCATTTTGAGTCGCTTCTGGGCTACCTTGCTTGCCCTCCGGGTTCTAACAAAGGCTACATCTTGCATTCGCTGACGGTAGCGACGGAATAGATACGAAAATGTGATGAATAATGCAATTAATAATATGTATAGAAGTTGATAGTAACCCGACGTAACCCAAAAGGCAGCTTTTGATTTGAAAGCAGAGCTTGATGTTTTAATAAAGCGAATATCTTTCCCGATAAACTTGATATCTTCCTTGCCAAAACTTGCAACCATAACATTGCCAGTGCTTGACGAATCGGCACTTACGGCAACAGAAATAGTTGATGTTTTAAGGGTTATATAAGATTCCTTATCTGGATCAAAATATGAAAACACAACTGGTTCTATGCTGAAATTACCGCCAGCTCTTGGTATGCAAACATACTCGTATGTTTTGCTACCCATTGTATTACCCTCATCAACCGAAATGTTCTCGGAAATTTTCGGGTCAAAAACTTCAAATGTTGAGGGGAAAGTAAGTTTTGGGTTCCCAATTAGCTTAAGGTTTCCTTTCCCTGATATTTTAAGCCTGTAGGTGAAAGCATCGTTAGCTTTAAGGCTATTTTTATCAACCGATGCATCAATTTTGAAGTTACCAACAGCTCCAGTGAAACCTTGTGGCTCAGGCAATGGTAGTTTTTTGATATTTATACTTACCGGTTTACTAACAAGGCGTTTACGGTATGTTTCGAACCCTCCGCCAAAAAACTCGTCGAAAATGGATCGTGGGCCAGATCTAGGCCCCTGGTAAACCACTAGTAACTCAAAGGGATCAATTTCAATTTTATCAGCTTTTTGAGGGAAAAGGAGGTAACGGCGAATTACGCCCGCATTATAAATTTTGCCATTCACATTGGCACGCTCAAAGTTGACATTTGGAGAGCTTTTAATCTCCTGGCTCCAAAAACCATCGAATGCAGGAAATTTTGCATCTTCAAAAGCCAAAATGCTTACCCGGGTATAAATCTTTATTACTGCCTCAATGGGTTCGCCCACGTAGGCTGATTTCCTGGAAAGTTCAATGGTAACAAACAGCTCATCGCCCGGTAGATCATCGGCTTGAGTTTCCCTAACGCTTCGCGATGCTGGCTGGCTGGCTCTGCTTGCTGCACTCCCCGATGATGTTTTTACCACCTCTATTGTAATGGGATTTGAGCGAATACGCTCCTTAACCACAACAGCCTCAGCAGGCTCAATGGTAAATTTCCCCTCCTTGTTTGCAACAAGTATGTATGTGTAGGTATAGGATTGACTCTGGGTAACTTTACCGTTAATCACCTCAATACTAGTGCTACTGGATGTACTAGGACCAGCCAATATATCAAAATCAACAATTGAGGGAGCCTTAAACTCTGATGGTTTAGCATTTAAAGTAAACGATAAGCTGAACTGCTCACCCACTTCAACCAGATTTGGTGCATATGCCTGTAAGGTTACTTCCTGGGACTGTAAGTAACCACTGATGAAAAGCAATAGTATTCCACTTAGGTATCGTTTCATAGGGTTTACCAGTTTTTGATTGAAGCCCCCGAAACCGGCTTGGCTTGTTTTTTATTTAGTTTATCCTGAATGTCCTTTTCGCGTTGCTGTAATGCCTGTAGCATTCGCTCTGCATCCTCTTTAGAAATCTTTGGTTGTTGTTGCTGTTGGTTATTTTTATTCTGGTTATTCTGTTGATTGTCCTGTTTATTGTTGTTATTATCCTTTTTGTCTTGCTTTTGATCGTCTTTCTGATCCTTGTTATCCTTACTATCGTTGCTATTGTTTTGCTGCTGATTGTTGTTCTGGTTCTGCTGGTTCTGCATCATTCTAAGTGCCTCGGAAAGGTTATACTTAGCGTCAATATCGTTAGGATTATACTTGAGGGCCATTTTATAGGCATCGGCGCTTTCCTTAAACTTATTTTGCTTGAAAAGAGAATTCCCTTTATTGTAATAAATCATCGACTTATCAGCATCGGAAAGAGCAGATGTGTTTATACCATTAAAGATTGAATCGGAATCAGAGAATTTGTTTTGCTTGTAGAGGGCATCGCCAAGGTTGAAGTTTGCCTTGAAGGAGTGCTTATTCCTCTCAAGTGCTTCACGGTATTGCACTTCGGACTCCAAATAATCGTTTTTACTATATGCCCTATTACCACGTCGTATTAGCTTATGCTCACTTTGAGCAAAAGTGCTAACCGTGAACCCAGCTAAAAGAATGATAAGTACAATATCTTTCCTCATAGTTCCTCCCTTGTTTTATCGGCACCAAAAAGGTTTACCTTTGATAAAAGCGAAGTTTTACGGTCAAGGATAATTAATTCAGCAAATAAAAGCGCAATGGCAATAGCCAATATATACTGATACTGCTCATTGTACTCGGAGTAAACCTTATCCTTAATTGCTTTACGATCAACCCTTTTAAGTGACTCATATACAGGCAGTAAACCAAACTGTGTATTTGAAGCCCTAACATACTTCCCGCTAGCGGTAACAGCAATTTTTGTTAGGGTTTCCTCATCCAATCGGGTAATAACAACCTTTCCATCGGCATCTTTAAGGAAATCCTGATTATTTCCTAGGGGAATAGGTGCCCCTTCAGGAGAACCAATGCCAATGGTGTAGATAGAAATGCCGTTTTCGGCAGCCATTGCTGCAGCTTCAATAGGATCGTCGATATGGTTTTCGCCATCGGAAATTAAAACTATCACCTTCCCGGTATTTGCATTGGGCGAAAAGGAATTTACCGCCAGCTCGATAGCCCTGCCCATTGCAGTTCCCTGCTTTGGAACCATTCCTGGATTTATTGATGACAAAAAGAGTTTAGCCGATGCATAGTCGTTAGTAACGGGGAGCTGAATGTAGGCATCGCCAGCAAAAACAATCAATCCAATACGGTCATTGCTAAACTTATCGATAAGCTGTGAAATGGCTTGCTTGGCGCGCTCAATGCGATTTGGTTTGATATCCTGTGCTAGCATGCTGTTGGAAACATCAAGGGCAATAATCATCTCCATACCCTTGCGTTTTACCTCAGTAAGTTTTGCACCTACCTGTGGGCCAGCAAGTGCAATAATGATAAAAATGTATGCAGCAGTGGCAATGATAAACTTAATCCAGTAGCGCTTGAACGAATGTCCTGGCATTAATTTTAGGATGGTTTTGTATACGCCAAAACTATTAATCCACTGCTTTTGCTTACGTACGGAATACCAGAATAATCCAATAATTACTGGTATAAGCAGTAAGAGGTAAAGATATTCAGGGTTAGAAAAACGAAACATGGCAATCCTAAAATTAAATTCCTAATAAATAGGTTCTACTTAGAACAAATTCCAGTAAAAGCAAAATAAAAGCTGCCATTAACCAGCCACGATACTTTTCTTCACGCTTAGCATACTCATTGACCTCTATTTTTGATTTTTCCAGCTGGTCAATCTTTTGGTAAACCTGTTCAAGTGCCTTATTGTTTGTTGCTCTGAAGTATTCGCCGCCAGTCATCTGGGCAATACCTTTCAGCAAATCTTCATCAATTTCAACCTGCACGTCCTGGTATCGGGTTCCAAAGGGGGTTTGAACGGGATAAGGAGCCGTTCCATATGTCCCTACCCCAATGGTGTAAACCCTAATACCAAAGGTTTTTGCCATTTCGGCTGCCGTCATTGGCGCTATCTCACCACGGTTATTAACCCCATCGGTGAGGAGGATTATCACCTTACTTTTAGCATCGCTATCCTTTAAGCGGGAAATAGCTGTGGCTAATCCGGAGCCTATAGCTGTGCCATCCTCAAGCACACCAATATCTACAGCTTTAAACTGATTAATCAGAGTTGCTCTGTCAGTAGTTAATGGGCAAAGGGTAAAACTTTCACCTGCAAAAATTACGAGTCCAATGCGGTCGTTAGCTCGGCCACTTATAAAATTAATACCCAAACTCTTTGCTGCCTCAAGCCTATCGGGCTTAAAATCACGGGCGAGCATACTACCCGATACATCGAGCGATAACACAATATCAATACCTTCGGTGGTAACATTCCGTTGGATATTAGTTGATTGTGGCCTGGCCAATGCAATAATTGCCAATGCCAATGCTAACATTCTTAATGCAAATGGAAAATGCCGCAAATATACCTTTACTGACTTGCCAGTATTATCTAGGTGTTTTGCTGTTGAAATTATAAGCGCAGCCCTCGATTTATGTAACCTGTAAATATACCACCCCACTAAAGCTGGAATTAGCAGTAACAGGTATAAAAGCTTTGGGTTTGCATAAACTACTAAAAGCATAACCGGTTAGTTTGAATCACTGGTTAATAAATCGGTATTATCGGCACTCTCAGTCTCATCAGTTGGGTTTTCACCATCATTTGAACTTTCAATAGGTTTAGTGCTGTGTACAAAATTGATTGCAAAGCTCAAAAAGCGACGATTTTCATCGATGGTAGTTACATGCTTAGCAAATTTTACCAGGTCGGAAGTAAAGAGCAACTCGCGAAGGGTTTCAATGTAGGGAGAAAAGTCGAAGTCAAGTCTAGCTATTTCAGAAAGAATCTCGCTTGTAGTTTGCTCAGGAGCATTAATCTGAAAACGTCCTTCCAGGTAATTCCGAAGAATATCGATCAGCTTAGTATAGAACAGTTTGGGATTATCCGAAGCCCACTCCCTATTCTCCTCAAGCAGCATCAACTCCCTAAGAGCAACAACATGAGCGGGTTCTTTTGGCTTAAAGATATTGAGGAATGGCTTATTTTGCTTGCGACTACGCAGGTACATAACAAGCAGAATAATAATTGCAGCTAAGAGTAAGCCTAATCCGGCCCAAGGAGCCACCTCCGAAAATCGGATTGGTTCCTTTATTGGGGGCTTAATATCCTTGATATCCTTAAGGGTGGTGTCGCGCGGAACAAGCTTTACAAATATGCTATTGGTAGTTACCCATGTAGTATCAACACTACCACCATGATTGACCAAAACCGGTAACTTAGAAACACTAACATTTCCGGGAGAAAATGCCGTAACAGGAAGTTTAAAGATGTAGCTACGGGTATTATTTTTAATGGTAGAATCGATAATAGGTTTACCAATAATGTATATCCCCCCGGGTAAAGTATCGGCTAGTATTGGTAAGGATACCGAAAACTTTCCTTTTCCATTAGCCATAATTGCAAACTCCACCCTATCACCAATCAGTATTGTATCGGCTTTTAATGCAGCTTTTATTTCAAGTTGCTCAATCTGAGCATCGACGTTAAGGGTTAGTAGCAAAAAAACTATAAAAACGAACCTTATTAACTTCATTTCGACCTCCTTTTGAAAAGCAACATTAGGGGTTTTACGTAATCCTCGTCGGTTCGCACCGATACCCAATCCACCTTAGCTTTGGTAAAAGTCTGTTTCAGATTTTCAGTAGTGATATTCCACCATTGGCTGTAATGGTTTTGCACCAGTTTGTTTGCTGTGTCAATCCAAATGTCATTACCTGTTTCGGCATCTGTAAAACGGACAAGGCCAACGGATGGAAGTTGAGTTTCGCGATCATCGTAAATCCTTATAGCCACAACATCGTGCTTATTGTTAGCAATGCTAATGGCATCGGTAAACCTTGGTTGGTTATTCTGTTCATTAAAATCAATGAAATCGCTCAGCACAAAAGCAGTGCTGCGCTTTTTTATAGCGTTTGTCAAGAACCTAAGCGCCTCAGCAATATTTGTTTCCTTGCCCGATGGCTCAAAATTCAGCAATTCGCTTATTATTCTGAGTATGTGTTTGCTACCCTTCTGGGGTGGAATAAATTTTTCCACCTTATCGGAAAAGAGAATAACCCCAATTTTATCGTTATTTTGAATGGCCGAAAAGGCAAGAACAGCAGCAACCTCAGCTATTACATGCCTTTTAAAGTGTTGGGTGGAGCCAAAGTTCTGCGAACCGCTAACATCGATGAGAAGCATAACAGTAAGTTCACGCTCCTCCTCAAAAACCTTAACGTAGGGTTGGTTGTAACGAGCAGTAACGTTCCAGTCGATACTGCGAATATCGTCACCTACCCTATACTCGCGAACCTCGCTAAAGGCCATACCGCGCCCCTTAAAAGCGCTATGGTATTGACCGGCAAATATTTGGCGGGTTAATCCCCTTGTTTTAATCTCAATACGTCGAACTTTTTTCAGAAGTTCTGCTGTTTCCACGGCTATAGCTATTTTGAGTGAGGCCTGATGGTAAGGGTAAGAAACCATTTCCCTTTTATCAGGGTTAAATCGTAACTCTTGCCCTCCTTAACTTCAAGCCACTTATTGGTTGATACCTGTTGATATTTGCTATTCAGTTCATTCACAACCTGGTCGTAAAGCCACGTGTTATACATTCTAGATACCGCAGTGCAAAAGCCATCAGTATCAATCATGAAAAGTATGGTCTGCTCATCGAGGGTGTTAACGTACTTCAAAAAGCCCCGGTCGTCGACATTCACCTCCTTTTCAAAGTAGAAACCTTTATTCTCCTGCGGCATCCGTTTGGCTATTTCATCCTTGTGTAAGCCAATGTAATTCTGAGCGCTAGCTGTTAGGCTCAAGAAAGCGATTGCTACTGCAAGGAATATGATAGCCAATGGTTTCATGGTTGCTATGGAACCTCTATCGTGTTAAGTATTTCAGTAATTATATCCTCCGATGTAATGTTTTCGGCCTCGGCCTCATAGGTTAATCCAATACGATGACGCAAAACATCGAAACATACAGCGCGAACATCCTCAGGAATAACGTATCCACGACGTTTAATAAAGGCGTAAGCCTTTGAAGCCAACCCAAGGCTAATGGATGCGCGAGGTGAGGCTCCATAGGAAATCATGGGTTCAAATTGCTGCAAGTTATACTGTGCCGGATAGCGAGTTGCGAACACTATATCCAGAATATACTTTTCAATTTTTTCATCCATGTAAACCTCACGAACAACCTGACGCGCTTTCACAATATCGGTGGGTTTTAGAACTTTCTCGGGTTTTGGGAACTGCATGGCCAGATTTTCACGCATGATAAGGCGTTCCTCCTCCAGCTTTGGATAACCAATTTTGACCTTAAGCATGAAACGGTCGACCTGAGCCTCGGGAAGCGGATAGGTTCCTTCCTGTTCAATTGGGTTCTGGGTTGCCAAAACCAGAAAAGGTTCTTCGAGTTTGTAGGTTTCGTCGCCAATGGTTACCTGACGTTCCTGCATGGCCTCAAGCAAAGCGCTTTGAACCTTAGCTGGAGCACGGTTAATTTCATCGGCAAGAATAAAGTTTGCAAAAATTGGCCCTTTTTTAACGGTAAATTGTTCGGATTTGGGGCTGTAAATAAGTGTTCCTATAAGGTCGGCAGGAAGCAAATCGGGGGTGAACTGAATACGGTTAAACTTTACATCGATGATGTTTGCCAAAGTATTAATGGCAAGCGTTTTGGCTAAGCCGGGTACACCTTCAAGTAGAATGTGTCCATCGGCAAGTAATCCAACCAGTAACGACTCAACAAGGTGTTTTTGGCCAACAATTACCTTGCCCATTTCAATGTTGATAATGTCAACAAAGGAACTTTCAAGTCTTATCCTCTCATTTAGCTCCTTAATGTCAAGGGACGATTGAACACTCATAAAAATATCTTTTTAAAATTTGTTTAACCTTATATGAAACCTCATTTGCAAATATGATAATAAATAGATGCCTGTGATGTTAATTTTCGTTAAATGAAATTTTAGCTGTAATAAAGGTAGTTAAAGGTTTTCAGACACTTTCATAATTGATTTTTAAATAAATCCAAGTACCATAAATTAACATATAGAGGAATGATTCGGAATGAATCGGAATGAACGGAAGGAGTCGGAATAGAGAAAATACGATGGAGCTAGAGGAAGTTAGAGGAAGTTAGAGGAAGTTAGAGGAAGTTAGAGGAAGTTAGAAGAAGTTAGAAGAAGTTAGAAGAAGTTAGAAGAAGTTAGAAGAAGTTTGAGGAAGTTTGAGTCCGTTAAACGTGAACCGTGAGCCGTGAAACGCAAGATTTGAGGCGGGAATGAGTCGGAATGAATCGGAATAGACAGAATATGGTGGAGTTAGAGGAAGTTTGAGTCCGTTAAACGTGAACCGTGAGCCGTGAAACGCGATGTTTGAGGCGGGAATGAGTCGGAATGAATGGAATGAACGGAATGAGTCGGAATAGAGAGAATTTGATGGAGTTAGAGGATGTTAGAGGCATAGTAAAAAGAGAACAGTTAAACCAAACGACCATGAATTAACAAGTTCAACCGGACTAATAAGAATGTGGATACAGAAACATTTTTAGAGGAAATTCGTCAATAGAAAAATTCCATGGACGAATCTCGGAAATATTTCAAAATAGCTTTATATACGAGTATATTTGTTGTGTAATTTAAAGCAAGGTGGATTATTAAACAGGAATCTAATGAACCATTTTTTTACATTTTTCTTTTAAATACATAGTAAGTAAACGATGTGTTATAGGAAGGTCAAAAGCAAGTATAATGGCAATAAATAGATATTTCATTTACCTATCGTACAGGGGCACAAACTATCATGGCTGGCAAATACAGGAAAATGCCGCAAGCGTTCAGGGTTATATCAATAATGCCCTGAGCATACTTCTCAAGGAAGACATCCAGACCATTGGTGCAGGTAGAACCGATACAGGTGTTCATGCCAGGTTCTATGTGGCGCATTTCGATTCTGTAGTCAGCAATTTGGAATCAGACAGTAAGTTTTTGCACAGCTTAAACAGAATTCTACCCAACGATATCGCCATTCATCAAATTAAAAAAGTAAAACCAGATGCGAATGCCCGTTTCGATGCCACCTTAAGGGGTTATGAGTATGTGATTTGCCGGAACAAAGATCCCTTTTGGATTGGCCTATCGTGGTTTTACGATGCCCAGCTAAACGTTGATAATATGCAGCTGGCAGCACAACAGTTAATGAACTATACCGATTTTACCAGCTTTAGTAAGGTTGGCTCCGAAACAAAAACCAATAACTGCCAGATATATAAAGCGGAATGGAACGAGAGTGGCAACCTGCTCATATTTACCATTGAGGCGAACCGGTTTTTACGCAACATGGTACGTGCCATTGTAGGCACCCTAGTTGATGTGGGAAGAGGAAAAATAACACCAGAAGAGTTTGCCCAAGTAATTGAGAAGCGCGATAGAAAATTGGCCGGAACCTCTGCTCCGGCCGAGGGGTTATACCTTACAAGGATAGAGTATCCCTCCATAATTTTTTCGTCAACCATTTAATACAGGATTTGTGCTAGTGTTTAGTTCCGCGCTATGGGCAAAAGGGGCATTGTCAGGGTTACCATGAACATTCTGGGCCGCAAGAGTACTGTACTTTGGGTTATGAACGAATCGGAAAAATTAATGATATCAAAACTCCTGGCATTAAGCAAGTTATTACACGAAACTTTCAGCTGGTACCTCCCGCTTTGAAACTTTTGGGAGTAGAATAGGTTTATAAAGTTTGCCACACCGCTGGTGCTTGCGTTGCGTACAAAAATGTATCGCTCAAAATCAGCACCCAATATGCTCGAAGACCAGTAAAACAGCACGCTCACCGTATGGCTTTGATCTATATACCTGAATCTGGAACTCGAAAGGCTATAGTATGAGTTTGCCTTTCTGAACTTATACCCAAACTCCCAGCTAGTCAGAAGGGTAAAACTAGTGCTAGCGGTTAAAACGTCATTTACCGTTCTGCCTTGCTGGATGCGGTGCATAATTAACTCATCCTGTTTTCCCCATAATAGCTCATACTTACACGCCAGCGAGGTTTGAAGGCTAAAAATAAACCATGAGACCTCTGCGCTTACCTTACTGGAAACTGATTTGTTTGGCATTTTTGAAGACACATATGCTATCAAATCACGGCTCACCAGGGTTCGCTCAAGAATATTATCCCTGCTTACCGCTTGTCTGAAGAACGCCATGTTAGAGTGAAGTCCCTTTATTGGATTTGAATAGGAAACCACGGCTTTACCGAAGTACCGGTCCGATGAGTTTTGATTCCATGAATTGCGAACCATGTGGTTATGGCTTACTATCACATAACCATTTGAAGATTTGCTGGGATCTGTCAGCTCCTTGCTATAACCAGCACTACCCGACACCTCCCACTGAGGGCTAATCTTGTACTTTGCTTTCAGAAATGGAGAAAAGTATTGCGAAAACCCAACGCTGGTAAAACCCACGTCGCTTTCCTCAAGGTACCGAATACCCCAAGGCAAGTGTAACGAAACTAGATACGCGCCTCTATCAAAGGTTGCTGTGGCCTCAACCCCTGGCCTTGCAAGCCTCCATTGCTTTGCACTCGTCAAGGAATCCACTTGTACCCTAACCCCATCCCTTTCGACTTGTGTCTTGTAATGCCCACCCTCAAAATTAAATGAGGGCCTAAACTCCAGCAGCCATGGCTTAAAGTTGTAGGTTGTCCCCCAAAAAGCCTTGACCTCATACCTTTCTGCCCTAACTACCTGCCTCGCCTCATCATATGGCTGGCTACCATTCAGCTCTGTCGCAAATGGCCCCGGTTTAATGCCAAGCGATTGATTCGCACCCATGTAGAGCGTATACGTGTACAACCGGGTAAACCGGTTTCCCCTCCTATACACCACATCATTCTCATTGACAAAGGTCAAACTTGGAACGTCGGCCTTCTGGTTTACCTGGCTCAACCCACTCAGGGTGGCATAACGTTCATCCCAGTGGCCGGTAAGGTACACAGAGGAGTTCAGGTAACGGGAACTGGTGTTTTGCATCAACTTGCCACCAACCCTTAATGAGTTCAAGTAAAATCTATTAGTGGTAACCTCCGACCTGACCAGCACTGAATCAACAAAGATGTAGCGGTTAACAACCTCCCCGTACCTATAGCTCCGATCCGAGAAATAGTTGATGTCGGCCTTTAGCTCAACGTCAGGTCTAAGCTTAAACAGATGCTTGTAGGCAATAAACATAGAGCTGTTATCGTAGTAACGCGATCGCTCAATGTTAGGGTTCGGCACTTGCGAAACGTTAACATACCTGGGCCTGAACAGGTTTAACGAGGACAGCACGCTGCTTCCCAGCTCAAAAGAGCTGAACTGCGATTCCAGCTCTTTACCCGTATTGTTGAGCTGAGCCGTTATCACTGCCTGCTCCTCTTTTTTGAATAGCATGGGGGTTAGGTTCAGGTCGTACAGGTAGGGCTTGTAGCCTGCCCCTACAAGCGTGCTGCCCGTAAGCGTCACATCGCGCTTAAGCCTCAGGTTTATGGACGTGCCATCGGCTGGCACTATGCCTTCTAATATTTTAACTGGCTGGTGCCTCTTATACACCTCCACAGCTCCAACTGCGCTGTGTGGCATACTCCTATTCACTATCGAATAGCCCCCACCCATCAGGTTGAGCCCCTCTATGTAGTAGTTTTGAATAGGTTTTCCCTCGTAATACACGGTCCCATCATCGGATACCTCAAAACCCGGCATGCTTTTGATAACATCGCCGATAGTTAAGTCCTTGCCCTTGACAAACGAGCCAACCAGGTATCTGATAGTGTCGCCATTTTGCCTAATGGGCTCACCCTTCACCACAACCTCGTCAATGTGCATTCGGTTTTCCTCCAGCACAACCTTCATGGCCGAACTGCTTGCAAGCGCAACACGAACAGTTTTCTCCCGGTATCCTAGCATTCGAAACTGTACCAGTACCGTATCGGCGGAATCTTTAACCTTGACAGCCACATCAAATGCACCATCGGATTTGGTAAACCCAAAGGCAACCACACTCTCGGGGTCGCTAGCTGGCGATACGATTACGCTTGCCCCTTCGAGGGGGTTACCCGAAGCATCGCGTAGGGTCCCCCTAACTGACTGACCATGCAAGGGGAAAACCATCAGCTGCAGTAGCCATAGATACAATACAGCCCTCAGGGTATTCATGTTCTAGAACTTCTCTATAAAATTATTCCATGACTTTACCTTTTTCAACATGTTAGCCTTCTGCTCTTTGGGCAAACCATCGCTCATCGTGCTGTACAGATTTATGTTCTCCGAGTAAAACGCTTTCACAAACTCCTTGGGGCTTATTTCATCATATTTATCAAGACTACTGGTAATGTATATTTGACTAACGTTTTTATCATTCAGGCCAACAATCTCAAACCTGTGCAAATTTTGGGTGTCATGCACCAAAAGAATCAATCCCGGTAATCCCCTGAACTTATAGGGACCATCGCTCACAGGAATCTCCATTGAGTACCAGGCTATGTAGTTTCTACCCCTGAAATGGGTTAGCGCTTTCTTGCATCTGTACCCCAGAATCACTGTGTCGGCATGGTTTACAAGCGTCCATTCCATTTTTTCGTTATCCTTTACGTAATAATTCCCCCCTAAATTCCCTTTACTGTGAATAAATACCAAATCACCACGGGTTGGGTAATTTTTGTAGATTGAGTAATTCGAAAAAATATGTCCATTGCTTGAAGTTTTATACGCCACAATTCTATGAAGCACACTTAGATCGTTAGTATTTCCAGTAGAATAGAGTAATGAATCGGAAAAGATTTTTCCAACTTCAGCAAATCTAGAGATCTCTTTTCCAATCTGCAATACCATGTCAGAAACAGCTACGCCCGTCGTTCTGTTTGAATCGGGAAAGAATGTGTACCTGTAATGTACTTTTAAACGAACCAGATCGAGAATGTCATCTGATTGGCAATAAATATTATTACTTTGGAATAATAGTATATAGCATAAAAGTGCTAATTTATTATGATGTTTCATAATAGTATGTTAATTAATCGGTATTAGATTCAATTAAAAAAACTGGCATTAAAAGCCAGTTTTTTTTTAAATTAATTTCCACAATGATACCTAATCACAAGATCCAATTCTTCGGCAAGCACTTTTGCACTACCACAACCGTTATAATATGCTACATTTCCATTTTCGCATACTATTCTTACAGTTATGCATGCTTGTGGTTCATCAGCATTCACTTCACCAAATGGAAGTAACATAAAACTAAGAATAAAGAACAGGTTTCTAATTTTTAATTTCCTTTTCATGACATTTTTATTTTTATCACCCCCAAACAAATATACCCTTGGGGTTTGGGTAGTTCTTAGTTGGGCCCTTTGCTAAAAACATTCCAATATTAAAAAAAAAAAAACAATGTTGTCAATAATTTTTCATATGTTATATAACACAAATAATAATTTTAATGATATTTCTTGTTCGTATGACAAATATATTATGATAAGACTTAAATATAAGTATTATATAACAACGATAAGGTCTTGACTGCAAATGCCTGAAAAATAAACAATAAAAATGGAACCTCTGCTCCGGCTGAGGGGTTATACCTTACAAGGATAGAGTATCCTGATAATCTAATATAGCTTGCTTACCTGCAGGGTTGATGCTCCTCCCGCAAAAGATCGTTTACAGTTTTAACTGGCGAGAATGTTGCCAAGGGTACTTCAACAAAAATGGTATTCCAGTTGCTCATGGCACCATTCCAAAGCCCCGGAAGCTCTAACGCCTTGAGCTGTTTACCATCCTTGCTCTTTACTGAAATAAAGCCGGTTTGCGGATCGCGGTAGTTAAGCAGGTTAAACTTATTCCCTTTAAAATCAATGAATGAGCATACTATATCAACAGGATTGAAATGGGTTGATGCATTCAGGATAGATTTAGAAGTAGGGTCGTTCATATCTATCTGTGAACTTTCAACAATCTGAAGCGATGTTGTGCCATCGGGATTGACTGCCCAGAATGGGCCACCACCGGGCTCTCCCTCATTTTTAACCATACCGCACACCCTAATTGGCCTATTAAGCACGCTAAACAGATACTTGTTCAGCTCCTCAGGGTCCGATGTATTTAACGATGCCGGTGGTATAACACAGAGCTCATCGCGGGTAAAGTCAAGAATGGCCAGAAGTTCGTCAACCGAAAGGTTTTGGCTGTCGAACTCTTGTAGGTATTTATAAATAATACCCCGATAGCTAAGCAGCATTCCCGCAAGTGCTTTTTTATACCGAACGGTTAGCGGTTTAAGATGGTCTGGAGCAACGTTGTCGATATTCTTAATGAACACCAATTCGTGGCCTAAATCGTTGAGATTCTCAATTAATGCACCATGCCCGCCGGGGCGAAAAAGTAGAGTGCCATCATCGTTTCGGAAAGGATTATTGTCCATATCAACCGCAATGGTGTCGGTTGATGGCTTTTGAACCGAGTAGGTAATGTTAAGGGTTACCTCATAGTGGTTTTCGTAGTATGACTTTACGCGTTCAATTAGCTGTTCAAAGCCAGCAATGTGTTCGGGCGACACTGTAAGGTGAATATTTACATTACCATGCTGGTCGCGAGCATACTGTGCCCCCTCAACCAGATGCTCTTCCATGGCAGTACGAGCAATATCGCCATACTTATGGAAGAGGATAAGCGCCTTTGGCAGATTTCCGTAATTTAGCCCCTCGGGACCTAACAGAGTATTTACAATGGGCATATAATCCTTACTATCAATAAGTTCATCCATCTTATATCCCTGCATCCAGAGTTCATTGTAAAGCTTGTCGAAAAATGGGAACTCTTTTATTCTCTCGAAAAAGGTGAAAACGGTATTAAAACCTTTATCGTTAAAACACTTCAACCCTTTTACCGGGTAATCGGACTGAAACTCATAGAGATGTTTAAACATACGGGTAGCCGCACCCGATGCAGGAACAAACTTAACCCTACTACCCTCAAAATCGCGGTACATTTCAATGAGGCTATCAAGTTCCTCTCCATCCAACCGAATTATCCCGTTGCCCACGGTAGCGGGTTTAACCAACTTCATGTAAGGGAAGCCCTTTTTAAATGATTGAATTTGCTGCTCAACCATTTCGGGAGTTATTCCCTTTCGCTGCATCTGCTCAATATCCTGCTGGCTATACATAGTGTTATTTTTTGGGTTCTATTTTATTAAAACTTTCATAATGATTGGGAAAGAAAATTAATTTTAAATTTATTAAATTTTTCCCCATTCAAACATCAACCGACACAAGTTTTTTCCGTTACTGGCGTTCGCTATTTCAACAATGCTTTCATCTTGCGTATTTTGATAACGTGATGCAATTATGCTATCGTTTGCTTTACCTTCAGCATTAAAGTTAACCACAACCCTTTTGGGAAAATAGCTTTTAAAATGCTCAATGCTAAAGGTATTGTAGGCCCAATCGATATACCTAACATTATTAACGTGTTGGTTAATATCTATATCGCCAATGCGAACATTGAATTTTTCCGAAAATTCAGGGCTAACGCTTTGTTCAACCAGTTTGGATGCATTGCGCCCTAATGAACTTCTAGTTGCATAATCTAAATCTGAATACCACTCTGCCCTTACTGGCCGACGGGTTTGAATGTTAAGAACCAACCAGCTCGATGTTGCAGCAATTATTTTATTTCCTAAATAGTCATATACCTCAAAATCGCGTAGGGCAAAAATTCCATCAACTCCCCTAGGCCAGGTTAACAGAACTACCTCATCGGTCCATGCAGGTAATCGGTATATTTCAGCTTCAACACGCGACAGGGCCCAAAACCAACCCTTCTGTAACAGATGCTCCCAGCCATAACCCAGTAAATGAGCATGCTCCCAGGCAATCTCCTGCAAGTAATTAAACAGGGCCGTAACTGTTAACCTTTGATTAAAATCAACCTCGTACGAATGAACCTTTAGCTTATGCCTGTGGTATTTTGGGAACTGATAGGTATCAAAATTCATCAAAGTAGACTATTTGGATGAGAACTTTTCCATAAAACGTTTACTGTCGATAATGTAGCGGGTATGGGTACCCCTGCCAATTTCGCCTTCACTATCCCATGCCACCACATCAAAAACAAGTTTTTTACCATCAACCTCTTTAAGGGTGGCCTTGCTGTGAACTTCCCAACCCAAAGGTGTAGCCTTGGTGTGTTTAACACAAATCTCAGTACCAACGGTATTGAACCCATGGGGCAGATGTGGTAAAACAGCATTAAGAGCTGCCTTTTCCATAAGCGCCACCATTGCCGGTGTGGCAAAAACATCAACAAGGCCTGAGCCGTATTTTGATGCAGTGTTATCCTTTGTAACCATTTCGGTTGCAGTAAATTCAATGCCTAGGGGAATGTTAAACTCCATACCATTAGTGTTTTTAGTGCTTTTACAAAGATATGAACAATTTTCAACTTAGCCCATTTATTTCTATTTTTGCATGTAAACCAAGTTAAGCAACCATGAGCAAGGTGATAATTGAAAAGCTAACGGATGAACAAATAAGCAAAATGGGCATAAAGAATTGGCCTATTTGGACTAAGGAAATATCTACTTTTGATTGGTATTACGATACCGACGAGGAATGCCTGATTCTTGATGGTGAGGTAGATGTAAAAACCGACGAGGGTACCTACACTGTTAGGACAGGCGACTTTGTTACCTTTAAGAAAGGGTTAAAATGTGTTTGGACGGTTAAAAAGCCTATTCGGAAACATTACAACTTTAAGTAATGCCTTCCAGTTCAGGAAAGGTTATTACTTAATGGTTTTAAATAAAAAAGAGACGTTATTTAAACGTCTCTTTTTCATTTTTTCTTCAGGTATTTCCCCTACTTAACGCTCTCTGCAATTTTCTGAGCTAACAAATCGAACTGCTTAAGCTTTTCGGCATTAGGTTTGCCATATATCTCGGCAGGTTCAGCAACCAGTTCAAGTTTGGCTTCCTCAGCAAACTTAAGTAGGTTTTTCACTCCACCGCCATTCCAGCTGTAGCTGCCAAAAAGAGCCAACTTTTTATTTTTTATTCCCATATGTGTTAGCTCACGGGTAAGCTGCTCCATAAGAGGGAACATTTCCGAGTTATATGCACATGACCCCAAAACAAGACCACGATATTTCCAAATTTCGTTAATCAAATGGCTAATGTGGGTGCGAGAAACATCGTGTATGCGAATGTTCTTAATACCATTCTCTGCCACTTTACGGCCTATGTAATCGGCAATAGCTTCCGTATTACCGTACATTGATGCAAAAATGATAACAACACCCTCCTCAGCCTCGTAACGGCTCCACCGGTCGTACAGTTCAATTACTTTATTGGGGTTTGACCGCCAAACGGGGCCATGAGTAGGTGCAATCACCTTTACAGGTACATCCTTAAGCTTTGCAAAAGCTTTTTGCACCATGTTGCTGTATTTCCCTACTATATTAGAATAATAGCGGCGCATTTCATCCTCAAAGAAATCAAAGTTGATTTCATCATCAAAAATTCCGCCATCTAACGCGCCAAAGCTGCCAAAGGCATCGCCGGAGAAAAGGATTTGTTCGGTTTGATCGAAGGTCATCATGGTTTCGGGCCAATGCACCCATGGTGTCATCACAAATTTCAGCTTGTGGAAACCAAGGTCAAGGGTATCGCCATCATCTACCTGTATTAGGTTTTCATTAATACCCCAGTAAGCTTCAACCATCTTAAAAGTTTTGGCATTCCCAACCAGCTTAACCCCTTTAAATTGCTCAAAAATCTCTTTAATCTCCCCGGAATGATCGGGCTCCATGTGGTTAATAATCAGGTAGTCAAGCGTACGTCCATTAAGCAATGCCTTTATACGCTCAATGTAATTGCCGGCCGCCCGATCCTCTATGGTATCGATCAGCGCGGTTTTTTCATCAACAATCAGGTATGAATTGTAGGAAACGCCCCTATCCAAAGGCCAGATGTTCTCAAAAAGCCTCTTACGTCGATCGTTCACCCCTATCCAGTGAACCTTTCCAACAACAGGGATATTGTAATACATAATGCTTTAGTATTTTTTGTTTTTAAACTTATGGCAAAAGTAGAAAGTTAAAGTGATTTGTTAAACAACCAGCAGATTGTTAAAAATCAATCTAAATAAAAATAGCATCTTAAGAATAAGCTATCATCCTCAAGTAATAGGTAAAACTTTTTAAACTCAATAAAATCAAAAGAGGCTGCCCTTTGAGGACAGCCTCTTTTTAATCTTGAAAACTTTACTTATTGCTTAAGTAGATTGAGAACTCCCATGGTTTTAGAGTTACTCTCTCATCCTTTGTGAACTCTTTAGAGCTATTGCTGAAATACTCAACATAGCTGGTATTCAAATGCGCATCGCCAGTAAAGCTAAAGGTCTGTTCCTTGGCCGATAGGTTGAAAATAGCAAATAGCTTTTGAGTTTCATTTTCGCGTGTAAATGCGAAAATTGAGCTATCGGCAGTGGTTATTATTCGGAAAATGTCGGCTCCCTGCTCTGCGGCATCAAGAACCTTTGCGGACTTTTTCAACGCAGTGAGTTTTTTGTAAAAATCAGTCAAACCTTTACTATCGGTCCAGTCAACCTGGTCCTTTTCAAAAAACTGTAGCCTATGGTTTAGGCCAACCTCCTGGCCGGTATAAATAAGAGGCATCCCATCAATAACAAATGTGAGTGCAGCCATGGTTTTAACCGCATCGCCCATACGCTCAAACTCAGTTCCATTCCATGAGTTCTCATCGTGGTTGGTGATAAAATTCATTTTAATGGTATTCTTAGGATAAGTGGCTGCTTTTTTGAGCAGGTATTGCTCCAGCTCAACAACAGATTTCTTGCCCTGTGCAATACCATTCATAATATGATGGAACTCCCAGGCATAATCAGCATCAAACGCATATTTTTGTAGTTCAGGGGTTTCAGCCTCAGCAAGCATGAAAATGGGTTTGCCAAGCTGGTTAAGCTCAGCACGAGCCTCGTTCCAGAAATCGGTTGGAACCTCAGCGGCCACATCGCACCTAAACCCATCGAGGTCAATATCCTTAATCCAATACTTAAGCATGTCAATCATGTAACGACGTAATTCAGGTTTTGAGTAGTCTAACTTAGCCACGTCGGTCCAATCGAATGGTGAAACAACCCTACCCGAGGAATCGCGCACGTACCAATCGGGATGCTCAGTTAAGAGAACAGCATCGTGCGAGGTGTGGTTTGCCACAATGTCAATTATCACCTTCATACCCAGCTCATGAGCCTTGGTAACAACTGACTTAAAGTCGTCGAGTGTTCCGAACTCGGGGTTAATACCATAGTAATCCTTAACGGAGTAGTAACTACCTAGCGTTCCTTTACGGTTCTCAACTCCAATGGGATGAATTGGCATGAACCAAAGTATATCAACCCCTAAATCTTTTAGGCGAGGCAGGTGTTGCTCAAAGGCTTTGAACGTTCCTTCAGGTGTGTATTGCCTAACATTTACCTCGTAAATGGTAGCATTGTAAACCCAATTGGCATGCTCTACGCGGAATGGCTCAGCCTCCTTAGGCTGCTGCTTACAAGAGGCAAATACCATTGTTGCAGCAATTAGGGCTGCAAACAAAATGCTTCTCAAGCTAAATAGATTCTTTTGTCTCATATTGCTATTGGTTTATTTGAAATTGATTTATCAGCTTTCACACGTTTGCGAATAGGAAATGCCCGTAATTACAGGCCTTTGCTAATTTAGGAATAATTTTATATGATTTCTACTATTTGAAATAAAAAAATCTGTAACTTGTTTGAGTTCAAAATCTCCCTAACCTAAATCATAAGTAAAATGAAACTAAAAGTTCAACATCAGGAACGATACTCTAGGTTAGAATTGCTCCTGAGACACAGCTGTCCAAAATAATTTAAAATCAAAAAATGCCTAATTGTTAATCAGGTGGTTAGGGTTCAAAAGTAATCAAT